>SVTU01000064.1 GCA_015063655.1 Oscillospiraceae bacterium | reverse complement strand
GGGGAAAGGAGAGGCCGAGCGAGGCGTATTTCTCAAGGCAGAGCTTGCGGAAGGGCAGCAGCTCAACACGGCGAATACAGGAGTAGGGGGAGAGCAGGGTACACAGCCTGTCGGCGTCCTCGTCGGTGTCGTTGAGATTTGGCACGATGACCTGCCGTATCCACACGTCCTTTTTCTTTCGGTTGCACGCATCAAGCGTTTGCAGGGTGTTGGCAAGATGTCCCCCCGTGAGGTCACGGTAGGCGGTTTCCTCGGTTGCCTTGACGTCGAGAAGCACAAGATCGACGGCGTCGAGCAGAGCGGACACCGCATCATTCCGAAGCTCACCGCACGTGTCGATGGCAACGTGCAGGCCGTGAGCGTGCAGAATGTCGGTGCAGGCTCTCACAAAATCGGCCTGCAAGGTTGGCTCCCCCCCCGAAAAGGTCACACCACCATGGCGGATATAGGGAAGAAATTTCAGCAGGCGCCCGCACAGTGCCTCGGCGCTGACCTGCTCGCCCGTGTGTGCCTGCCACGTGTCGGGATTGTGGCAGTAGGCACACCGCAAGGGGCAGCCCGAAAGAAAGACCACCGAGCGCACCCCCGGGCCGTCCACCGTGCCGAGCGACTGCACGCTGTGGACGTAGCCCGTGATCATCTCGGCCATTCCTTACACCCTTTCGTGGAAGGTACGGCTGATGACCTCACGCTGCTGCTCGGGCGAGAGCTTGTGGAAGTTCACGGCATAGCCCGAAACACGAATGGTCAGGTTGGGATACAGGTCGGGATTTTCCATGGCATCGATCAGCCGCTGACGGTCCAGCACGTTGACGTTGAGGTGATGTGCGCCCTGGGCAAAGTATCCGTCCAGAATGGATACGAGGTTGTCTCCTCTCTCGCTCTCGGTCTGCCCGAGGGCGGCGGGAACGATGGAAAAGGTGTTGGAAACACCGTCACGGCAGGAGTCGTAGGAGATCTTGGCAACCGAATTGAGGGAGGCCAGCGCACCGCACGTCTCACGGTTGTGCATGGGGTTTGCACCCGGGGCAAAGGGTGCGCCTGCGGCTCTGCCGTCGGGCGTAGCACCCGTTTTCTTACCGTATACGACGTTAGAGGTGATGGTGAGAATGGAGAGAGTATGGATAGCGCCTCGGTAGGTGGGATTTTTGCGAAGCTCGGTGATCAGCTCGTCCACGATCTGCTGTGCCATGCTGTCCACACGGTCGTCGTCGTTGCCGTACTTAGGGAAGTCTCCCTCCGTCTCAAAGGCACTCACAAGCCCACGCTCGTCACGGAGCATTCTGACCTTGGCATAGCGAATGGCGGAGAGGCTGTCGGCTATAACGGAAAGACCTGCCGCACCAAACGCCATCAGGCGTTCGACCTCGGTATCGTGCAAGGCCATCTGCAGCTTTTCGTAGGCATATTTGTCGTGCATGTGGTGAATGACGTTCATGGTATTGACGTACTCACGTGCCAGCCACCTCATGTAGAAGGAGAGACGCTCTCTCACGGTATCGTAATCGGCATATTCGCCCTCAAGCACGGGCATCTCGGGGCCGATCTGCATATTGTATTTTTCGTCCCGTCCGCCGTTGATCGCCATCAACAGGATCTTCGGGAGGTTGCAGCGTGCGCCGAAGAACTGCATCTGCTTGCCCACCCTCATGGCGGATACACAGCAGGCGATGGCGTAATCGTCGCCGTAGCGGGGGCGCATCAGGTCATCGCTTTCGTACTGAATGGAGTCGGTCTCAATGGAAATATCGGCACAGAAGCGCTTAAAGCCCTCGGGCAGAGACTGCGACCACAGCACGGTGAGGTTCGGCTCGGGGGCAGAGCCGAGATTGCGCAGGGTGTTCAGGAAGCGGAAGGAGGTCTTGCTGACCAGCGTTCTGCCGTCTTCGCCCATACCGCCCACAGCCTCGGTTACCCACATGGGGTCGCCGCCGAACAGCTCGTTGTATTCGGGGGTGCGCAGATGGCGGATCATGCGGAGCTTCATCACGAGCTGGTCGATCAGCTCCTGTGCGCCCGCCTCGTCGAGCAGGCCTCTTTGAATGTCACGCTCAAGATAAATATCCAAGAACGTACCCGTGCGCCCAAGCGACATGGCGGCACCGTTCTGCTCCTTGTTGGCGGCAAGATAGGCAAAGTAGAGCCATTGCACGGCTTCTTTCGCATTGGCGGCGGGGCGTGAGATGTCACAGCCGTACATGGCCGCCATCTCACGCAGCAGCTCAAGGAAGTGGATCTGGCGGAACAGCTCCTCAGAAAGGCGAATGATCTCGTCGGTCATCGCACCGTTGGCGAGAGAAGCCTTATCCTTCTTCTTTTCCTCAATGAGGCGGTCGATGCCATACAGCGCCACACGGCGGTAGTCGCCAATGATACGGCCTCTGCCGTAGGCATCGGGCAGACCCGTCAGAATGCCTGCATGGCGCATGGCACGCATGGTGTCGGTATAGACACGGAACACGCCGTCGTTGTGCGTGGTGCGGTAGCGGAATTCCTGCTCGATCTCGTCGGACAGCTCATAGCCGTACGCACGGCAGGCCGAGCGTGCCATGCGAATGCCGCCAAAGGGGTTGACGCCTCTGACAAGAGGCGCCCCCGTCTGGAAGCCAACGATCAGCTCGTCCTCGCGGGAAAGATAAGCGGCAGGGTAGTTAACAAGAGAGGAAACGGTCTTGGTATCGATGCCCAGCACACCGCCGTTTTGGCGCTCCTCCTTGAATTTTTCTTCCATTTTGGCACGCAGGCGCAGCGTGCGTGCGGTGGGAGCGGCAAGAAAGCCCGCATCTCCCTCATAGGGCGTATAATTCTGTTGAATAAAATCACGGACGTCGATGCTCTCGCACCATGCGCCCTTCTTAAATCCTTCCCATTCCTGTAGCATAGATCATTCTCCTTTCAAGGGGGTAAAAAATAAAAGCAGTTTTGTGTATACAAAACTGCCCAGACGGTCGGCTTGTTATGCTTTTTCGCTCCCCGCAGGTCCCCCTGCTTCCGTCAGTTACGAAAAAGTGTGCTATTCAGCACTGTCATTATACCACAGCTTTTGCAAAAAGTCAACGGTTTTTTAACAAAGATTTCACACCTAATTCGGGAAAAATGTTGACACATCAACTTTTTTATGGTATGATATACTTGTAATGGTACGCCATACAGAGCAAAAAAAGGAAAGGAATAAGAGCAACAGTGCCACAAGCAGGATTTTTTATATTCAGTCACATGCTGGCCAATGCCCAAAAGAGCCTGACCAAGATCAAAAACGCCAAAATGGAGGCGTACGGCCTTGGCAGTGCGCACACCATTTGCATTTGCCGCTTGTACGAGGCGCCCGACGGCTTGACCAAGACCCGCCTTGCCGCACTATGCGGTGTGGATAAGGCACAGATCTCCCGCCTGATTGCCGAGCTCGAGGAAAAGGATTACGTGACGGCGGACACCGCCAATACCAATTACCGCCAGAAATACCGCCTCACCGAAGCAGGCAGGAGCATGGCAGAGGAGATACAAAAGATCATTGGCGAGGTCACGGACTTTGTGGGCGGCAGTATTCCGCCCGAGGAGCTTGCCTCGTTTTACCAAACGCTGAGAACCATTTGCGATAACCTGAAAAAGGCGGAGGCACGCTATGTGTGCGAAAAGGATACCGCCGTAAAGAAAGGATTGGGTGACCAAGATGAAGAATGAGAAGATGACGGAAGAAAAGCTTCCCCCCGTAAAGGTGCTTCGCCGTCCCAAGACGGTGCATGCTTATGAAAGAGTGACCGACGTTTTGGATATGCTCCGTGTATTGGAAAAGCACGGCGACCGTGTTGTGTTTACCTACTTTGTCGGCGGTAAGAATACCGAGGACATGACGTACGGTCAGTTTCTTGTGAAGGTCAAGGAGATCGCCGCAGGACTGACCAAGAGCTCGCTGGCGGGCAAGAAGGTCGCCATCATCGGTGAGACGTCCCCCGAGTGGGTTGCCACGTATCTTGCCGTACTGGCCTCGGGCGGCATTGCCATTCCCATGGATAAGGAGCTGGCTTTGCCCGAGGTCGAGGGTCTGCTCGCCTCCGTCAATGCCGATGCGATCTGCTATTCCGCTCGCTTTAACGGTGCGCTTGCAGAGGCGCGGGGCAACCACCCCTCTCTGAAGACGTATATCCCCTTTGCGCCTACCGACGAGGAGCTGGCGCTGGATAAGACGGTATCCCTCTCCAAGCTCTGCGAGAAGGGAAGAGCCGCAGTGGAGAAGGGCTATACCTACCCGCCCGTCAAGAACATCGACGGCCTGGCACAGCTGCTGTTCACATCGGGAACAACGGGAACCTCCAAGAGCGTGATGCTCTCACAGAGAAACATTTTCTCCTGCGTGACCTCGGCTGTGTCTACCGTGGACTTTTCTCCCGATGACGTGATTGTTTCCGTGCTTCCCATTCACCACACATATGAGCTTGCCTGCATGATGGGTGCGATGAACTACGGTATGCACGTTTGCATCAACGATACCATTCCTCACGTGCTTCGTAACTTCCAGCTCTTCAAGCCCACGGCTCTGGTGCTGGTGCCGCTGTTCGTTTACACCATCTATAAGAAGATCTGGGCTGAGGCCAAGAAAACGGGGCAGGATAAGAAGCTGCGTTTGGGTCTTGCCGCCTCTCACACCCTGATGCGCCTTGGCGTGGATAAGCGCCGCGATCTGTTTGCAACGGTGCTCAATTCCTTTGGCGGACGGCTGGAGAAGATCGTGTGCGGCGGTGCTGCGCTCAACCCCAAGATGGTGGAGTTCTTTGACAGCATCGGCATTGCCATCTATGAGGGCTACGGTATCACCGAGTGCTCTCCCTTGGTGGCGGTTTCTCCCTATTTTGCCAGAAAGTACGGCTCGGTAGGCCCTGCCGTTCCTTCCTGCCAAGTGCGCATTGACGAGCAGATGAAGAATGCCCGCGGGCTTGGTGAGGGCGAGATCCAGGTCAAGGGCGATAACGTGATGCTCGGCTATATGAACAACGATGCCGCAAACGTCGAGTCCTTCACCGAGGACGGTTGGTTCCGTACGGGTGACATGGGCTATATGGACGAGGAGGGCTATATCTACATCACGGGACGTCTTAAGAGCGTGATCGTGCTGGAGAACGGCAAGAACGTCTTCCCCGAGGAGATCGAGGAATACCTTGGCGACATTGAGCTGATCGCTGAGAGCGTGGTGGTCGGACGCACCGAGGAGGGTGACGATAAGGTGCTCTTGTGGGCTATCGTGTACCCCGATGACACCAAGTTCCCCGAGGGAACGGATAACGAGGCAAAGCTCTCCGCCATCGAAAAGGAGATTGATGCCATGAACAAGAAGCTTCCCACCTACAAGCATATTCAGAAGGTTGAGCTGCGTGAGGTGGAGTTTGAAAAAACCACCTCCAGAAAGATCAAGCGTCATCTTGTTAAATAACGCAAAGGAGTAGCCAGTATGAATCCGTATATCATAATAACAGACTCTTCCAGCGATCTGCCCGAAGCCTTTTGCGAGGGTATGCCCCTTGAGGTGGCCGAGCTTGACGTGATCGTGGCAGGCGAGCCGCCCCGTGCCAACCGTGACGTGGATAACGTATCCTTTTATGCCAAGCTTCGTGAAAAAAAGACTGCAACAACGGCGGCGGTGAATCTGGAGAAATTCCTTGAGGTGATGGAGCCTTACGCCGCCCGTGGATACGATATTTTGTACCTTGGCTTCTCTTCGGGGCTGAGCGGTACGTACAGTGCGGGCGCCGTGGCTGTGCAGGAGTTTTCACAGAAGTATCCCGCTCAGAAATTCTATGCTGTGGATACGCTGGCCGCCTCTCTTGGTCAAGGCCTTTTGGTGTATCTGGCTTTGCGCATGCAGCGTGACGGTGCGGATATTGACACCGTGCGTGACTTTGTGGAGAGTAACAAGCTTCACTTGGCCCATTGGTTTACGGTAGACGATCTGTTCTTCCTCAAGCGGGGCGGCCGTGTCAGCGCAACGACGGCAGTAGCGGGGACATTGCTCAGCATTAAACCGGTTATGCATATGGATAACGAGGGGCATCTCATTAAGGTCAGCACCGTACGCGGCAGACGGGCATCCCTTGATGCGCTTTTGGAAAAAATGAAGCAGACCGCCATCGAGCCTGCCTCGCAGACGGTGTTTATCAGCCACGGCGACTGCGTCGAAGATGCCGAATATTTGGCAAACCGCATTCGCAATGAGCTTGGCGTGTCCGACGTGCGTGTAGACTATGTCGGTGCTGTGATCGGTGCGCATTCCGGCCCCGGAACGGTAGCACTCTTCTATCTTGCAACAGAAAGGTAATCGCATTATGCTGATTGACGGACATCTTTTTTATCAGATGCTGGTTTCTGCCGCCAATGCGTTGGATAACAGCAAGACTCCGATCAACAATATGAACGTGTTTCCCGTTCCCGACGGAGACACGGGCATCAATATGACGTTGACGATGAGTACCATCAAGGCCTTGAGTGACTTTGAGGGTACATTGTCCGACTGTGCCGAAAAAACCTCGTCTCTGATTTTGCGTGCCGCACGCGGCAACTCGGGAGCGATTCTGTCGCTGTTCTTCCGTGGCGTGGCCAAGTCCTTCCGCGGCTTGGAGTGCGCCGACTCCGCTGATGTGGCGAGAGCCTTCAAGCGAGGCACGGAGGAGGCCTACAAGGCCGTGATGAATCCCACCGAGGGCACGATCCTCACCGTTATGCGTGTGTGCGCCGAGGAGGCCGAGGCGCAGGCCAAAAGCAAGAAGGGCGACGTGGTGGGGCTGTTTACTTGCCTTGTGCGCTCCGCTGAAGATATTTTGGCCAAGACGCCCGACATGTTGCCCGTCCTGAAGGAGGTCAACCTGGTGGACGCAGGCGGATACGGCTTTGTGGTGGTGCTTTCGGGTATGCTGGCGGCATTGCGTCACACGCCCGTTGAGGCGATCGACGAGCAGGAGATCTCCACGGAGACCGCCTTTGAGGAGGTTTCCACGGCCGACATTCGCTTTGCTTACTGCACCGAATGTGTGGTGGAGAAGGCTGAGCATGCCTTGGGCGAGGGCTCGGCTGACGAGCTGAAGGCATTTTTGTACGAGATCGGTGACAGCACGGTCTTTATCGACGAGGAGGATATCATCAAGCTTCACGTTCATACCAACAACCCGGGGCTTGTGCTGGAGAAGGCGTTGGCCTACGGAGCGTTGCTGACGGTGAAGATCGAGAATATGCGCAAGCAGCATTCCGAGATCATCGACCGCCCCGCCGTCGAAAAGCCCCGCAAGGCGACCACGCCCGTTAAGGCACGCATTGCCAAAACCTACGGCTTTGTGTCGGTGTGTATGGGACGGGGTGTGTCGGATATTTTCAAGGATCTGGGCGTTGACCATATTATTTACGGCGGTCAGACCATGAATCCTTCCACGCAGGATATTATCGACGCTGTCAACCTCACGCCTGCCGAGTGTATTTTCGTGTTGCCCAACAACAAGAATATTCACATGGTGGCGGAGCAGGCAGCTAAGCTGATCCGTGACAAGCAGGTCAGGGTATTGCCCACCCGCAACATACCGCAGGGCATTTGTGCCATGCTTGCCTTTGACCCCGAGGTAGGGGCAGAGGATAATATGGCCGCTATGAGTGAGGCGTTGACGCACGTGACCGCCATGTCGGTGACCCGTGCCGTGCGTGACACGGTGCTGGACGGTGCGTACATCACGAGCGGTCAGTATCTCGGTCTTGTCAACGGTAACATTCAAACGGTGGGCGATGATGCCGACAGCGTGATGCGTGAGCTTGCCAAGCAAGCCGAGGGGGCTTCCTTCGTGACGCTGCTGTACGGTGAGGGCGCAACCATTCAGGAGGCAGAGCATATGGCGGTGTATTTCCGAGCCGCCGCAGGCTCGATGACCGAGATCAACGTGATCAACGGCGGTCAGCCGCTCTATCCCTTCATCATTTCCATAGAAGTATAAACAAGTAAGAGGCTGTCTCAAATGTGCATTTGAGACAGCCTTCTGTTATGGTATGCTGAAAACCGCCGGCCGGTGGTCATGAGCTCCGTAAGCCGAAGGCGCACGAGTTGTGTCAGCGAGCGGCAATGCGTTTGACGCTGCCCGCAGGCGGAAGCCGATGCTGATAGGCATCGATGACACCCCGCACCTCATCGGGCGTTTCGT
>SVTU01000063.1 GCA_015063655.1 Oscillospiraceae bacterium | reverse complement strand
TGTCTGTCTTGCGCCAGCGCCTCGGCGAGAAGGGCGGAGACGGCGGCGTAATCATCGGCATACATGCCGTTTTTGTCGGCAAGCAGGCGGTCGGTGCGGTGGCGGGCAACGTTGTGGTTGATCTGCGAGAGAACGTCGGGCAGACGCTCGCAGGACACACGCAGAGCGGGGGGGATGTCATCGGGCCCGATGGGCTTGTCTGCACGGACGGCCATACTGAGCGCACCGATCATGGCCTCACGGTGCGGGCGGCAGAGCGATCGGTTGCCGCAGGTGGTACAGCCGTTGTCCAAGGCGTCCTCGCAGATCTCCCTCAGCTCGCTGTGCGCAGGCTGGTGCATCTCGCGGCTCAGCTCCCGAAAGTAGGCCGAGAGCGAGGCAAAGGCTTGTCCGATCCCCCGAATGCGCTCCTCGGTGCTGTGGGAGGAGGCCTCGGGGATTGCGGCGAGCGTTGGCTCTGCTTTAGCAAGCGGGAAGAGGCGATCGAGGACAACAAAAAGAAGAGAGGCACTCAGAAGAGCGGGTAAAAGCTCACTCACAGAGGAAAGACCGTGCACGTATAGGGCATACGCCATGCCCGAGGAAAAGGCGGCGCTCACCGCCAAAAGGAGAGACACGCCCGAGAGGGCGGCAAAGCAGGCGGCGGCCAGCACAAAGACGGGGGAATACAGCGGAGCGTAGGAAAGCCCGCACAGCATACCGCACAAAAGCCCTCCCACAAGACCGTACCGCCGCCCCGCTATCAGGGTCAAGAGCAGGGCAAAGAAGGGGCACAGGGCGATACCGAGTACGACCCAATCCCGACAGCCGATCAGGGCAACCGAGACCGTCAGAGACAGCGCAAGCGTGCGCTGTACCGTATCGCCCTTGGCACGGTACAGCCCGCTGTACAGCCACACGGCTAAGGGGGCAACGAGCAGGGCGATCACCGCTCCGTAAAGATCGTAAAAGAGGAAGCCTCCGCTGACCAGCGCATACAGCCCCGTAGTAAAGGCGGCAACGGCGGCCGTCATGATGCGCAGGCTGAGCCTTTCGTGAAACAGCGTGGCGGCGAAGGCCGCTAAGCTCAGGCCGCTCTCCTTGGGAGCATCCGCCGTCAGGCGCAGCAGAATGCGGCTTACGAGAACAAGACTGAGGGCACAGAGCATGATCATGGGATGGGCTGTGCCGAGAGCGGATACGGCAAGTCCCAGGAAAATGTATGGCACGTGGCGCTCTGCTCCCGATAGCAGGGCGATGCCAAAGGGCGTTGCCCCGAACGGCAGACTGCAGTGTCCCGTGGCAAAGGCAACGAGTGCCCACAAAAGCCCCTCGGCAAGGCCTTTGCCCGTTTGCCTGAGGCGGGGAAGCGAGGCGGTACGTATTTCGTTTGTTCGTTCTTGTTGTGCGTTCATAGCTCCTCCTTGTGCGGGGCTTGTCCCCCGCTATGTCGTTTTGTTATATTGTACACCATGAGACGCACGGAGATTGTCGAAGCGAGGCAGGAATCAAAAAAGAGCAACGCATTTGTCCGTCAAGGACAAATGCGTTGCGTTGCGGATTAATCCTTATCTTCCCATGCTGCTCTTTGCGTCAGCACGGCACGGAAGATGTCGGGGTCGAATTTTGGCTGTCTGTCATAGGTATACAGCCCGTTGGTCTCCTGCTCCACGTCGGTTAGCTGGGTATAGCACAGACCGTTGATGAAGGGATTGAAGAGAAGCGCCTCGGCAAGCCCTTTGAAGCGCTCGATAAACTCTTGCTCGGTCTTCGGGGCGTTGCCGTAGCCCCAGGCGTTGTCAAGATGAGAATTGACGTCCCATTTGATGCCGCCGTATTCGCTGATAAAGGTGGGGAAGAGAGGGGCTTTGGTGAGTTTTCTCGGCCTCGAGATCGGCGTGCCGTTTGCCACGTCGATATACCGCCTTCGGAAGGACTCGGGATCTTGGTCGTAGTCGTGCCAATCAACGATATCCGAGGCCTTGTCCTCATGCACCCAGCCCGAGGTATCGATCACGGGGCGGGTGGGGTCGATGGCCCGTGTGACTTCGGCTACGGTGCGCACAAGGTCGGGGTCCTGGGTGATCTTGGTCTCGTTGAGCGGACACCAGCCGATGATGGCAGGGTGGTTGAAATCCCGCTCCACGATCTCACGCCATTCGGACAAAAAGCCCTTATAGGCGGTGGGGGCGCTTTCGTTCATCACCCAGTTGGCATGCTCACCCCACACAATGTAGCCAAGGCGGTCGCAGTGGTAGAGAAAGAGTGGCTCAAACACCTTTTGGTGCAGGCGTGCGCCGTGGAAGCCCATGGCAACCGATCGCTCAATGTCATGCACAAGCTCCTCCTCGGAGGGGGCGGTATAGATACCGTCGGGATAGAAGCCCTGGTCAAGCACAAGGCGTTGGAACACACGCTTGCCGTTGATGAGCAAGCCGCCGTCGGGCGTAAGAGAGACGGTGCGCATGCCGAAATAGGAGGCGACCTCGTCATCACCGCAATATAGGGTCAGATCGTACAGATTTCCTTTACCGAGCTCCCACAAATGAAGCTCGGAGAGGGGAAGGGTGAGCACAAAGCTCTTTCCGCACACCGTGCCCCTGGCCTCGCCCACGCTCACGCCGCCAAAGGCCGCCACGGCACGCACGGGTGTACCGTTCGGTGCCTCGGCCGAGCCGATGATGCCAAGCGTGGCATCCGCTGTGTTAGGGTAGAGGCGGAAGCTCTTGACGTAAGCTGCGGCTACGCTTTCCAGCCAAACCGTTTGCCAAATACCCGTGGTGCGGGTGTAGAAGCACCCGTATGAGGCATAGTGGGGGCTTTGCTTGCCTGCGGGCTGCTCGCCGCTGCGCAGCTTATCCTCCGCATGAATGACAAGACTGTTACCACCTGCCTTGACGTAGCGTGTAATATCAAAGGAAAAGCTGACGTACCCGCCCAGATGCCGGCCCACCCATTCGCCGTTGACGTACACCTCGGTGCGGTAGTCGCATGCGCCGATATTCAGAATCACGTGCTTGCCGTCCGAGAGCCACGAGGGGTCGAGCTGTATCTCGCGGCGATACCATACGGATTCGCAGAAATCGGTGTCACCCACACCCGAAAGGATGCTTTCCATGCAGAAGGGAACTGTGATGTGTTCTGCAAGATGCTCGGCGCGGAAGAGTGCCCGCTCATGTCCGCTGTTCGCTCTGTCCTGCTCAAACTCCCACTCGCCGTTGAGATTTTGCCAGGTGCTTCGGGCCATTTGCGGTCTTGGATATTCGGGACGGGGCATGCTTTTCTCTTGATTGCTCATGATGTTACCTCACTTTTCGTTTTCTTCGGCATATGCTGCCGTTTCACTTTCCATGTATTCCACGATGGTGCGTGTCATGATCATCAGGCCGATGCGTGACGTACCGCCGAAAAAACGGTTGGGATAGATGGGCTGTGAATAGCCGTAAAGGGCCAGATCACAAAGCTCGTCCAGCACCGTGCCCTTGGTGCATAGACAGCACGCCACGGCGGCACCGTTCTTTTTGGCAAGGCGAACGCCGATGGACAGCTCGGGTGTGGAATTCTTGACCGACAGGACAAGCACAAGATCCCGCTCTGTGCAGAACAGATCCATCTTGCGCATCATCTCCGAATCCGAGATCAGGCACACACGGATCTTCTGACATTGAAGCTGTATGGCGAATTCGTTTGCGATGAGGGCCGTCAGGCCATTGGCCAACAGGTATACCGTGTCGGCTCTGCGAATCTGCTCAACGATCGCCAGCACCGTGGGTATATCGATGCGCTTGACGGTTTCGATGCATTCGGTATACGACATGGAGAGAACACGGTTCATCTGTTCACTCGTGCGGTCATTTTTGGCGTCCTCTGCCAGGCGGTATTTCATCTCGGAGAAGGAGGAAAAGCCGCATTTGCGTATGGCACGGGATACGGTGGCGTTGGAAACGAACGCTCCGCTTGCGATATCCTCCATGGATAACAGGCTGATAATGCACTGCTGCTTGTTGATATAGTCCACCACCGCACGCTCCGCCTCGGATAAGCGGTGCTCGGGCATACACGATATGACCATAGCCGTCTCCTCTCCGCCTGCGTTCTTGCCCGCAAGCCTGTTTGCTTACATTATACTGTCATGGCAAGGACAAAACAATGGATAAAACGGGCAAGAACATGAGGAATACTGCTTTTATCATGAGGTGCTTTTTCTTGTATAACGAAAACCACGCGATAGTGGCGTGGTTCAGTAGAGGATAACCGGTTAGAAAATAAAAAACAAGGGGATAAAGTGTAATGAAATATGTGACTGTAGGGACCGGCGTCCTCGACGGTCCAAAAGCAACGGATAAAGCAAATGTTTGGTCGAACAAAAACATGTTAGAGTATGATTGAAAAAAACAGAGTTTGCTTTGTTCACGCAGAGTTTATACTCTTGCATTTGTGTAAAAAACTCATAAAAAGGACCGTCGAGGACGCCGGTCCCTACAGGGTATAATAAAATTTAGAGCAAACCCGTTTACGGGTAGCAAGTAATAATTACATGGCTGACAGGCCAATAAAAGACGCACTTGTGCGTAGCCTGTAGTATTAGGGCTATGCCCGAAACTGAAATACCACCCGCTATGCGGGTGGATTATTATTCTTATGCCTCTTGGCTGTCGATCTTGACCAGGAGCTTACCGTATCGGCATAGGTTGGGATGGAGAAGCTCGTCCACCGCCTCCTTCATACTTAGCTCCCGGTGAATGATGGCCGAGGTGTCGAGCAGGCCGCAGGCGAGCAGGCGCAACGCACGCTCGGTGGTGTGGGGATTGACGAAGGAGGTTTTGACGGTCAGCTCCTTGGTAAAGGCGTCGTACAGAGAAATGGGCAGGGTGGCGGCGGCATCGCTCACGCCGAACATGACCACGGTCGCCCCCTTGCCTGCGATGCGCAGAGCCGTCTGCTGAGCCGCGCCCACGCCCACGCATTCGATCACTCTGTCTACGTTGTGCGTTTCGGCATAGCAGTCGATGGCCTCGCTGTCGGTCGAGCAAAGAAAGGCGGTAGCGCCCAAGGCAAGCGCACGCTCACGCTTGTGCTCCTCGTATTCTACCACGGCGATCTCTCCCGCCCCCGCATAGCGCAGCAGCTGAAGCATGATCGCACCGATGGCACCAAAGCCCACGAGTGCCACGCTTTGCCCCTGCTTAACGTCAAGCAGGTCCATGCCTCGCAGACAGCAGGCGAGCGGCTCGGCCAGAGCGGCCTCGGGCAGGGATAGCGCATCTGGCAGACGGTAGACGCTCTCCTCGGGGCAGACCACGTATTCCGTCATGCCCTTGACAACGCCCCGTGCGTGACGGCAAAAGGACGGCTTGCCCGCTTGGCAGAAGTCGCATTTGCCGCAGCTCCAGTTGGGGTCGGCCGTGACACGGTCGCCAACGGTAAAGGACGACACGCCCTCACCGATCTCGCAAACCACACCCGAGATCTCATGGCCCAACGGAACGGGGTAGTGAATGGGGTGCGTATTCTTCTTTCCTGCCACCTTGTGGTAGTCACTGCCGCAAATACCGCAGTAGCTGACCTTGATTTTAACGTGTCCGCTTTTCAGTTCGGGAACGGGGAAGTCTCCTAAGGTTACGTTGTGAGGGCCGTTCAGGATCACGGCTTTCATGGTGCTTTTTATCATATGTATTCTCCTTTTTTGTTGTTACCGTCATTGTACCACAGAAAGGAGAGAAAGCATTTTCATGTTTGTGCCTCTTTGGACGAAAGTGCTTTCAAGCTTTGCTTTGAGGAGCATCGATAAAGAATTTACAAAAAACACTTGCGAAAGGGACGTTTGTTTGCTATAATAATACAAGAAGCCTTAAGGGCAAGCCTTGAATCAAAAGATGGAGGATATGAGACATGATGAAAAAACTATGTGCACTGGCACTGGCTATGCTGTTCGTTATGAGCCTTTTTGTGGGTATGCTCCCCGTTTCGGCGGCGGCAACTCTGACAAACAAGTTTTCTAAGGCGCAGAACGGCACCTTTTCTTCAGTTGGTGGCGTGGAGACTCACAGCTCCTACGCTATGTCAGGCTTGATCGCTGTTAACGCAGGTGACGTGATCACCATAGGCCCTGTGGACCTGACCACAATGCCGAGTCCCAAAAAGCCCGGTTTGGTGTTTGCCTACACGTCAAGCTCTGCCGCAAGCGGTAAGGTACTTGAGGGCATTGGCATTGCCGAGAAGTTCAGCGAGCGCTTTGCCATTTTTAAGGGAACGGTGCCCGCAGACTGTACGTACATTCGTGTGGTCAGCAAGGGAACGAACACCCAGCACGGCATCTTTACCGTAACGGTCAATCAGGAATTCAGTGTTGCCGACTTTACGTCGTATTGGCAGAGCGCCAAGGGCTACGACACCTACAGCCGTTTGTACGGAAGCCCCATTAAAAAGCAGGATTGGGGTGTGCTGTATAAGAAGAGCGTGCTGTTTGCAGGCGACTCTATCACCTTCGGATCTCAGGATAACGGCATTTATGCCAACCGCAGCTGGGGCGGCCGTGTGGCGGAAAAATACAGCATGAAGCTGACAAACGTTGGCGTTTCGGGCGCTTCGGTTTCCACCTCCCGCGGAAGCAAGCGCATCATCGCACAGCTGAGCAACGCCACGTCCGCTAAGTACGATTACGTGATCCTGCACGGCGGCACGAACGATGCCATGGACAACGCACCGATCGGACAGGTGACACCTAAGGGTCAGACCTCGGGCTTTAACACCGCAACCTTTGCGGGTGCGCTTGAGGAGCTGTTTGCCACGGCAAAGACCAGATGGCCCGATGCGAAGATCGGCTATATTATCAACTATAAGACCCCCAATCCCAAGAATTCCGATCATACGGGTGCCAGAAATGCCGCTCCCTACTACGTAGAGGCCAGAAAGGTATGCGAGAAGTGGGGCATTCCGTACCTGGATATGTTCCAGGATACCGCCATCGACGGCGTGCTGGAGAGCAGTAAGACGACCTACACCATGCTGCCCGACAACCTGCATCCCAATGCGGCGGGCTACGATTATCTGTATAAGCTGGTCGAGCGGTTTATGATCGACGTGCTGGCGGGCGGTGAGATGCCCGATCCCAATGCACCTGCCGATCCTCCCGCTACCGAAGCACCCCAGACACCCGAGGAGACGACCGAGGAGCCGAAGAAGGGCTGCCGAGGCCTTGTGGGTGCCGGCGTATTCGCCGCCGTGGCAAGCACGGCCGTTGCGGGTGTTGTGCTGACGAGAAGAAAAAAAGAAGACTGATATACGCATAAAGGGGCTGTCTCAAATCCCGGTTTGAGACAGCCCCTCTTTGGGAGTTAGGCGGATTTCCTTTACAAGAATAGAAGCAGGATCAAAAACAGGACGGTATCGTCGGCGTGCTCCCCTGTGGCGATCAGCAAAATGAGGGCGAGCAGGAGCATATCCTCGGCCGTCAGCTCGCCCCGCAGAATGCGCTTGAAGTCCATACGTGAGGAACGGGAGAGAACGGCGGGCTGTGCTCTCCCCTCGTCCTTCTCCTCTGCCGACGCAGGCAGAGCGGGCGGCTCGTTGCGGGTCAGATCTTCCGTTGCCTCCCGTACCTCGTCTTGCGTGTTGCGAAACGTGCTCCCGCTGTAATTTTGCGGAATCCTCCAATCCGACGGATACCGATTTTCTCTGTGATACATGGCACTCACCTCACTTTACGTGCTTGAGCAGATCGGCTACGTCACCGAGCCGTACGATGGCGTCGATGGCCTCGCACCGTCCCTCACTCAGATACGGCTTGAGAGCGGACAGCAGGCAGTTGCGCCGTCCGAGGGGCGAGTCGTTTTCCCGTGCCTCGCCGTTTCCCTTGGCAAGCAGGGGAGAGAGCGTGGCGAGCAGGGCGGGTGCGGCATCGCCTGCGGGCGGCGAGACGGTCGATGCGGGGGCGTCCTGTACGGGGCTTTTGGGCGGTGTCGGTGCGGTGGACAGTGAGCCGAGCATGCTCATCACGCCCTTGAGTGCTTCGGGGTTGCTCATCAGCTTGCCAAGCACGTCGCCAAGGGGCAGACTGCCCTCTTCCTTTTTCTCTTCGCTCACGCTCTCACCCCTATCTCTTTTGACGGCGGTATGCCTCGTACTGTGCGGCAATGCTGTTCAGATCCTCGTCGCTGATGCTCCCAAGTGCTTGCCTCAGGCCCG
>SVTU01000062.1 GCA_015063655.1 Oscillospiraceae bacterium | reverse complement strand
GATACCGACCTGTTTGACCTCTTGGCACGTGAGATCGGCATTCTTGAGTTTACCGTCAATGCGAGGGTCAAAGAGATCTTCGCCATTGCGGGACACGCCACCATGAACGTCATTGCCGAGACCGACAACGGCTGTGTGGCCACCATCGAGCTTGGTGCTACCCTTGGTGACACCGAGGCAGATATCGACAAGCACGAGATCATCACCGACAACGGCGTGGCCTGCGACCGTGTGGTGGATACGCAAATTCCTCAGCAGTCCATCTACGTATACGGCAAGCACAGCACTGCATTTTTGGATACCGATGCCGAGCTGTACGGCTATGAGGAATGGCAGGTCAACACCATTCGCAATGCGTTCCTGTTGGCCAAGGACGAGCAGAAGCGAGCCGAGTATACGAAGAAGCACGCACACATTACGGCCGTGGTGAATGCCGCCAAGCGTTCTCTGGAAACGCTGGACAATATTACGGTGGAGGGCTGAGCATGAAAAGACTGAAAATTGCCATGATGAGTATGACACACGGTCATACAAGAAAGTATTACGACGTTCTCAAAAACAATCCCAAGCTGGAGTGGATCGCCGTCTCCACCGCCAACGAAACGGTTAAGGATATTTTCCTTCGCAGTGTAACGGGTATTCCCTGCTACGACTCTGACGAGGCCATGCTGGATGCCCATCCCGAGATCGAGGCCGTGGTGCTTGCCAGCGAGAACTGCGAGCATCTGCGCCAGGTGCGCCTGTGCGCCGAGCGTGGCATTCACGTGCTGTCCATGAAGGTTCCTACCTTCGATATGGCGGAATACGCCGAGATGGAGCGTCTCATTGCCGAGCATGACATCACCTTCCAGATCGAGCTGGAGCTTCACTACAACCCCGTTGTGATGCGCACCAAGGAGCTGATCGCCAAGAAGGCCGTGGGTGAGCTTTGTGCCTTCAATGCCACCAATATCACCCTCTCCCCCGTTTGGGCGTTCCCGTGGCAGGGTGTTCCCGAGCAAAGCTACGGCAAGCGTGTGCCCATTAAGGAGGGACACGATAAGTTCCGTGGCGGAGCACTGTGCGACCACCCCCACATCTTCGACCTGATCCGTGAGATCACGGGCAGTGAGTTTGACGTGATCTTTGCCAAGGTCGCACCCAACATGCGCCATGAGATCGAGGAGGAGGATATGCTCGCCGTGGTGGGACGCATGAAGAACGGCGTGATCTTCTCGCTTGACCCCAGCTGGTCACGTGCCGAGAACCGTCTCCCTGTTCCCGGGCCGGGCTGGGAGGTATTCCCCAAGCGCATGGAGGTCAATTTGGTGATGCACGGCACGGAGGGCAGCATGCTGACTGACTGCTTTGGTCCCAACACCTATCACAACGGCTCGCCCGAGAACCAGTATACCGTTCAATATACGTACTTTGACGAGTGGGTGGGTCTGATCGATGAGTTTGTGGAGAACATCCGCACGCACCGCACTCCCAAGATCAACATCAAGTGGCACAAGAACACCATCAAGGCCATGAACGCCGTATACGAAAGCATCGCGACGGGCAAGGCCGTACGGCTATAAATCGAAGCTGTCTCAAATTGACGTTTGAGACAGCTCCTTTTTTTTATTCCAGATTAGCGTGACGTACCCGCATTTGTGCGGCATCCGCAGAAAGACTTGCTATGATGGCATCGCCAAACAGCAAAAGAGCCTGCTCAAACAGCGTGCCCATGGGTGCGCCGTCCGTATTCCCCACGTCGTCCTTGGTGGGGGCGAATATATAAACACGCTCGTCAGCCAATCGGTCAAGGAGGGACGCCTGCTTGGCCGTTAAAGCCAGCACCGAAGCCCCCTCCGTCTTGGCCACCTGCGCATAATGGCAGGTCGTGGCGGTCGTGCCCCCTGCCGATGCAAGGATTAAAAGGTCTCCTTTGCCGATGGCAGGCGTTATCACGTCTCCCACCACATAGACCGTATAACCCGCCTGTGCAAGTCGCATAGCAAAGGCCTTAAGCATCAGCCCCGAACGGCCACCGCCGTAGACAAATACTCGCCGATGCGTCTTGATACAAGCCGTCACGCACTCCACAGCGCTCTCATCTATACGCTCCAGCACCGCCAGAAGCGGCTTAACTTCATATCTCATGTTTCACTCTCCACATATCGTCAATCGGTGTAAGTCCCAAAGAAGCATACAGCCACAGCACCGAATAGCGATCCTTAAGGTCCTTGCCAAACAGAATGCTGTTGTGTATCTTCTCCTTGCCGTACATGGCTTCAAATGCCGATAAATCAAAGCCTACCTCAAGCAGCATATGTCGCACCTCCTCGGCTGTCGGACATTCCGACAAAGCCTTATGTATCTCTGGCCAGATCGGTCGGTATACGCTCTCCCAATCCATATCATACCACCCTGCCTTATCTTGGATAGTCGTCACCTCTTGCCAATAGACACCGAACACGTCCCGATACGAGCGTATCCGCTCTTCTCTACTTGATCGGACAAAGCATGGCTCGGCCACGCCTGCGATCTGCTCACGAAGAGCGCAAGTCACAACGGTGGCATAGCCCACGTCGGTGCCGTGCAGAAAATAGGGCTTGTTTTCGATCAAGCCTACGATCTCGTAAAAGTGAGACAGATGATGCTCACTGCCCGAGCCGGGGCGGGTGGTGGCAAGGAGCGTCAGACACGCCCCGATCAGCACCAGCGTCTCCATCAGCCTGCCGATCGCCTCGGGCTCTCTGTCTGCGATCGCCCCCGCAAGGGCCCGTATCTCATTCGTTTGATCCATCACCAAGCGATAAACAAACGGACACAGATACTCCCCGTTGACCAAATGACTGAGCTTCCAGTCACACAAGGCACTGTATTTACCGATAATATCGGCATAGCCTGCCCGTATCATGTCCATGGGGGCTTGGCAGAGAACGTCGGTATCTCCGATGATGATGGCGGGCGCATGCGTGGTATAGGTGATCTTCATGCCCGAAAAGATCATAGCCGCCCCCGACGAAGCATAGCCATCCATTGAGGTAGCCGTAGCAACGATACCGCAAGCCATTCCGTGGCTAAAGGACACGTATTTGCACAGATCGTTGAGCACACCCGAGCCGATGCCGAGCAGAAGATCGGTATTGCTTGAAAGACCTGCTTCAAGCCTTGCCACCGCCGCCTCATCGGGCACCAGCAGCGTCTCCGTCTCAAAAACGATCACGCTCTCGGCCCTCTCACCCAGCAGCTCCCGTACACGCTCTCCGCAGGTGGCAAAGGTGTTGGTATCGGCTACCAGCACAATATGGCCATAGGAGGCAACCGCCGCCGGCAAGCGATCCAGTACGCCCGCCCCGATGGCAAGCGTATCGATATCACATCGGTGCGTACGCCCGCACTCACACACGATATCCCGATTCAGCAATTCCTCAATTCTTATCATAGCTCCTCCGTTTTTTTCTTTTATTGTAGCAAAATGATTATCCATTGTCAATTGATTGTTCATCTCTTGACAAACAATCATAAATGCGCTATAATATACCAGTAAACAATCATATATAATCAATAGGGGTGCCTATGTTACAATTACAGCGTCACAATGAAATCATGGCATTGCTGGACAAGCACAAGGAGCTGACCGTCAAGGAGCTGTGCGCTCTGCTCTATTGCAGTCCTGCTACGGTGCGGCGGGATCTGACCGAAATGGAGAAGCAAGGTCTGCTTAGGCGAAGCTTTGGCGGAGCCGTTCTCAACGACAGCGTATTTGACCAACAGCCTCTCTCTCTGCGAGGAAAAGCCAACGTGCCCGAAAAGCAACGCCTGTGCGCCAAGGCCGCCGACATGGTACAAGCGGGTAACACCGTCTTTATCGACGCCTCCTCCACTACCTACTTTTTGGCTCCGTATCTCAAGGATATCCCCGACCTCACGGTCATCACCAACAATCCGCACCTTAACGTGGTGCTCTCACAAATGAAGGTAAACAATTACTGCACGGGCGGCAAAATGCTCAACGACTCCATCGCTCTTGTGGGAAGCGAGGCCGAACGTTTTATTGAGGGACTGCATGCCGACGCCTTCTTTTTCTCGGCGAGAGGCCTCTCCCATGGCCTTATCACCGACTCCTCCAAGGAGGAACGGGATATCAAAATTGCCATGCTTGCCCACTCGGACAATGCCTATTTTCTGTGCGACTCTCAAAAATTCGACCACACCTACCCGTACGTTATCACACAGCAGGATAGGGTACGGTGCTTTTTGTCGGATCCGTCGGACACCAATATCCCTACGTGTTGACAGTGGCTATATCATTTGGCATAATGGTTGAGTATAGAATACGGAAAGGAAAAACGAATATGAAAAAAGCTAACGTATGGGCCTTGC
Organism: Oscillospiraceae bacterium; assembly: GCA_015063655.1. Taxonomy (GTDB): domain Bacteria; phylum Bacillota; class Clostridia; order Oscillospirales; family CAG-272; genus HGM12713. The sequence goes on along the minus strand of SVTU01000062.1, from coordinate 4,053 downwards.
TGCCCATTGGCATTTTCGTAATACTGTATTTGGGGCTTGGGATCACCTTTGAATACGTTTTGAAGATCCCCATGGGCTTTTATAAGATCCCCATCGTGGTGATCTTTTTGGTGGCTCTGCTTGTGGCCTGCCTGCAGAACAGAAGGCAAAGCTTTGACGAAAAGCTAACCCTTATGGGACAGGGTGTGGGAGACAAGAACATCATCACCATGCTTCTGATCTTTCTCCTTGCGGGTATCTTTGTGGGCGTGGTTGGCCGCAGCAGTGCCGAGAGCGTGGCCTATTTCGTGCTGTCCATCGTACCGCCTCGCTTTGCCGTTTGCGTGCTGTTTATCGTCAGCTGCTTTGTTTCCACCGCCATGGGCACGTCGGTTGGCACCATCACACTCATTACGCCCATAGCGGTGGCGATCTCGATGACCTCGGGCTTTTCCTTACCGCTGTGCGTGGGCACGGTCGTGGGCGGTGCCATGTTTGGAGACAACCTGTCCTTCGTGTCCGACACCACCATTGCCGCCTGCAATGGGCAGGGCTGTGCCATGAAGGATAAATTTCGCACAAACTTTGCCATCGTACTTCCTGCCGCCATCGTAACGCTCGGGCTGATCCTTTTGCTCTCCCTTCGGGCCGACATTCAGCCCCTGGCTCAGCAATCCTACCAGCTCGTTCAGATCATTCCCTACGTGCTTGTGCTGATCGGCGGTATCGTAGGCATCAACGTGTTTATCACGCTCCTTATCGGCATCGTTACGGGCTGTATCACCATGTTGGCAACGGGTGCTGCTAGTATCCACTCTCTGCTTGAGAGCATGGGAGCGGGGGTCTCGGGTATGTTTGAAACCGCCATGGTAGCCGTGCTGGTAGCGGCTCTGTGCGCCCTCATTCGGGAGGCAGGCGGCTTTACGGCTCTGCTCAACGGCATTCGCCGTGTATTCCGAGGTAAGAGGGGCGGACAGCTCGGCATCGGGCTTTTGGTGGGGCTTATGGACATAGCCACCGCCAACAACACGGTTGCCATCGTGATGGCCAATCCCATCGCCTCGGATATGGCCAAGGAATACGGGATCACGCCGCGCAAGACCGCCTCGATCCTCGACACCTTCTCCTGCATCTTCCAGGGCTTTTTACCCTACGGCGCACAAATGCTGGTGGCTCTCTCCGCCGTCAGCGCTATGGGGCTGGAGCTTGGCGCTTTCGACGTCATCTCTCACCTATTTTATCCCATGATGCTCTTGATCAGCTCGCTTATCTTCATGTTTTTGATCCCCGAGCGCAAACAGTAAGCCGCAGGGGCTGTCGCACGTGCGACAGCCCCTCTTCTTTGCTTAAAATGATCTTTTTTCTTAGCAGTGCTTGACAAAAACCGATTATATGGTATACTGAACGTAACAAACGCAAAAGGGGCTGTTTCCCCTTTGGTCAGGAGGTATGTGTCATATGAAAAAAATCAAGTTCAATGACGATTGGCGTTTTATCCTGGATGCCGATCTGAAGTCCTACACAAGCTTTGGCCTGCTGAAATACAGCGATGCCAATGCGGCCGCCGCCCGCTTTTACGATTACAGCAATTGGGCCAAGGTCATGCTTCCGCATGACTGGGCTATTGCTCTGCCCAAGCACCCCGAGGGAGACGGTATTCACGGCTCGCACCCCAATTCCCATTGGCACCACAGCACCACCGAAGGCATCGTAAACTTTGATAAGGTATACAGCGTTGGCTGGTATCGCAAGCAGTTTACCCTTGACGAGTCCTTCAAGGACAAGCGCATCTTCCTTGAATTTGAGGGCATCTACCGAGACGCCGTCGTTTGGGTCAACGGCGTGTACATGGACAGACACGCTAGCGGCTATATCGGCTTTCTTTTGGATATTACCGACCACGTGCATATCGGTGAGGAGAATGCCATCGCCGTCCGTGTGGATTCCGAGCAGCACGAGGGCTGGTGGTACGAGGGCTCGGGCATCTACCGTAACGCCTGGCTTCACGTGGGAGAGCCTCTTTACCTTGCTTGGAACCAAACGGTGATCAAGGCTGACGTAGACGGCACGGCTCGTGCCTCTGCCGTCCTTGTCAACGACACCGAGCGTGACGTGACGCAAACGCTTACGTGGACCGTCACTGACCCCGATGGGCGCACAGTCGCCATTGAGACGACCTCCGCTTCCCTGCCCGCCTACGCCTCGCAAAGCGTGAACGCTGCGCTCTTCGTAAACAATCCCCGTCTTTGGCACGTAGACAATCCCAACCTATACACCCTGACCGTTTCGGCAGGAGACGAGACCTCGGTACGCTTTGGCTTCCGCTCCGTTGCCTTCGATGCCGACAGAGGCTTTTTGCTCAACGGCAAGCCCCTCAAGCTCCGCGGTGCATGCGTGCATCAGGACTTTGGCGGTGTGGGTGTGGCACTGACCGATAATCTGCAACGCTACAAGATCCATATGCTCAAGGAAATGGGCGTTAATGCCTACCGTTGCTCCCACCATGCCCCCGCTCCCGCTCTGCTTGACGCCTGCGACGAGCTTGGCATGCTGGTGCTGGACGAGACCCGTATGTTCGGTACAGCCCCCGAGGCCATGCGCCAGCTTCAAGCCCTTGTGGAGCGTGACCGCAACCATCCCTCCATTTTCTGCTGGTGCATCGGCAACGAGGAGTTTTCCGTGCAAAATCTCTCTTGGAGCTATCGCCTCACGCAAAAGGCCAAGCGTCTTTTGCAGGCGTGGGACGACACCCGCCCCTGCACCTATGCGGGCAACAACGGCGCAAACTTTGAGGGAGCAAATGCGGCCGTAGATGTACGAGGCATCAACTACATCTATAACGGAAAGCTGGGCGGCTCTTGGGTGGACACCTACCACCGTGAGCATCCCGAGCAGCCCATCATGGGCACAGAGGAAAGCAGCTACGTGCTAAGCCGTGTCAGCCCCGAAAACGATCTTGGCAGCGGCTTGCTGGATTGCTTTGGCAACGTCACCATGCCTTGGGGCTCCACGCCTAAGGGCTGGGTAAAATTCTTTGAAAAGCGTCCCTATCTTGCGGGTGGCTTTATGTGGACGGGCTTTGACTACCGAGGAGAGCCAATTCCCTTCTCCGCAGCCAACCACACCTCCGCCTTCGGCACGATCGACCTGTGCGGTATCCCCAAGCCCCCCTTCTATTACTACCGTGCGTGGTGGACGGACGAGCCTGTGCTCAAGCTCACACCTCATTGGCAATACAGAGACGGGGAGAATGCCACCGTTACCGTCTATACCAACTGTCCGCACGTCACGCTCACCCTCAACGGCAAGACCGTGGGTACGTACGACGTAGAGCCCTTTGAGGCCGTCACCGTTACACTTCCCTTTGAGGCAGGCGTGCTGAGAGCCGTGGGTGAACGCCACGGATTGACCTATACCGACGAGCTGATCACCCCTGACGTACCCTCTGCCGTCACCGCCACCACCGTGTGGAAGGGAGAGACGGACGAGGACATCAGCATCGTAGAGCTTCGCGCCGTAGACAAAAACGGCAACCTCTGCCCACTCTCCGAGCAGGCACTGACGATTTCTCTTCCCGAGGGACAGATCATCGGCGTGTGCAACGGCAATCCTGCCGACTTCGGCTATGAGCAGCAGCTCCCCGAGGAGCGGGTCCGCTATCTGCGCACCTTCGGCACAAAGGATAGCGTCATGCAGGTCCTCCCCAAGAAAGCCAATGCATACAAGAGCGCAAAGCAGACCTTGACATACGTAGAAAACAAAGACGGCTTTGAGGATGATTACCGCTTGGTTGCAGCCGCCCACAAGCGCACCGAAGAGCCGACTGTGCAAAGCTTTGTTTGCCACGTGCGTGACGTATCCGACTTTGACTACCTGGAGTTTGAGCGTCTATACACCAACGTCACCGTTTACGTCAACGGCGTTGAGGTTGGAAACAACCGCCGCTCGTGGCGTGATACCTCGGTCAGATACACCCGCCCCTACCGCTTCTACTGCGCGCTTCGTGACGGTGACAATGAGATCCGCATTGATGCCGACATGACCTCAGACGTTTCTGCCCCCTTCGGCGGTATC
>SVTU01000061.1 GCA_015063655.1 Oscillospiraceae bacterium | reverse complement strand
GCCGTTGAGCGTAAAGGACAGGATCTCGTACGATGCGGGGTTGTCTATGTGCACCGTAATGTAAATGTCCGTGTTCGGCTCGGCATAATACAGCTTTTGCGCCACACCCTCAAGCAGGGTGTCGGCGTCCTTGCCGTTGTTGTCCTTGTCATGCCCGTAGGCATTCCCGTTTCCATTCTCGTTGGCAAGCGGTGCCGCTGTGCCGAAGCGAGACGCCGAAAGCGCATGCGAAGCCGAGGACGGCTGTGACATGAGCGAGGAAAGGGACGAGGGCTCGTCCGCTCTCACGCTTGCCTTTGCGGCGGGGGCGGTGTTCGACACCGTCATGCCTTGATATACAGGCACACGGCTGTCGGCCAGCAGGATCGCCACCATGCCGAAGATCAGCGCAAAGCATGCCGCCATGGCTACAAACGGAATCCAACGCTTCTTCTTTCTTTGATCGTACACCTTATGCAATAAGGAAAATCGCTTTACCGTGTTTCTCTCGATGATATCGTCATCGATCCCCGAGATCACGTCAAGCTTTACGTTATCATGCTTCTTCATGGAGATACCCCTCCTTTCGCAGCATGTCGCCAAGCTCATGGCGCAGCACAGCAAGCTTGCGGTATACCGTTTTGTTGCTCACGCCCAGCATCCTGGCAATGCTGTTCACGTCATCTGCATAGTAATACCGACAGATAAACATAAATTCCTCTTGCTCCGTGCGGGAACGCAAAAAACGGTTCAGCGCACGCACAAGCTCCCGTAGCTCTCGCTCCTCCTCAACGGACGGAGCGCAGACCATGCACTCGTCAAGCTCCTCCAGCGTAACGGTCAGCTCGGACGGCACACGCCCCTTGGCGTGATTTTTGCGATATCGGTCGATGGCGATATTGCGCATGATACGGGCCAGAAAGGTGGGAAACACCTGCGGTCTGGTGGGCGGAATGCGATTCCACGTGCCAAGGTAGGTATCGTTTACACATTCCTCGCAGTCAAGCCTGCCATGAAGAATGTTGTAGGCAATACCGAATAAGTATTTTCCGTATTTTTTGTCGGTCTGTGAGATCGCCTGCTCGTTACGGCTCCAATATAGGTCGATGATCGCCTCATCCGTCAGCAACGCTTCCTCATACTCTGTCTTCTTTTTGCTCATTGTCTCCTCCTACTACAATACCGGAAAAATCAATTCCTTATTATAATAGTCGTAATAATTCTCTTTTTTTCTCAAGCTTTCCACTATTAGTATACCTTTTTCATTCAAAAATGTCAATCTTTTGCACAAAGTGGGGAAAATATGAAAAAAGTTGTCTGTTTCTATTGCAAAATATCGAAAGATGTGTTAAAATTCTATTAATGTAAGAAAGACGCTTCAAAATTTATTGTCTTTCATATGGAGGCTATATGTCAACAGCAAAGAAAATTACTCTCGCTGTCGCCGTTGCCGTTATCATCGCTTTGATGGTGGTGGCAGGCGTCACACAAGGTGCTATGAGTACCTTTGATTGTCCCGATTGCGAAGGTATCGACACACTGCTTTGCGAAACCTGCGCAGGCGAGGGCTCTGTTATGGGCTCGGCATGGGCTCTGCTTCCTCCGCTGATCGCCATTGGCTTGGCGCTCATCACCAAGGAGGTTTACAGCTCTCTGCTCATCGGTATCGTTTCGGGCGGCATCCTGTTTGCCAACTTCTCCTTTAACGGTACGATGGACGCTGTCGTTTCCGACGGTCTGATCTCGGCCGTATCGGGCAGTGCCGGTATCTTCATCTTCCTTGTAGAGCTTGGTATCATCGTAGCTCTGATCAACAAGGCAGGCGGCTCCGCCGCCTTCGGTAAGTGGGCGCAAACGCACATCAAGTCCCGTGTGGGTGCCATGCTTGCCACCTTTGCGCTCGGCGTGCTTATCTTTATCGACGACTACTTCAACTGTCTGACGGTTGGCTCTGTGATGCGCCCCGTAACCGACAGCCACAAGGTGTCCCGTGCCAAGCTTGCGTATCTGATCGACGCCACTGCCGCCCCCATCTGCATGATCGCACCGATCTCCAGCTGGGCTGCCGCCGTCTCCAGCTACGCCGAGGAGGGACAGGGCCTGTCTCTGTTCATCCGTGCCATTCCCTACAACTTCTATTCCCTGCTCACGCTTGTGTTTGTGGTGGCCATCTCCGTGATGAACTTTGATTACTGCTCCATGCGCATTCACGAAATGAATGCTAAGGAGCTGGGCGATCTCTACACCAGCGGTGAGAAGAACGAATCCGTTGAGGTTGAGCCTTCCACACGCGGCCGTGTGATCGATCTGGTGCTCCCCGTTGTGGTGCTGATCGTGGCTTGCGTGTTCGCTCTCGTTTACGTGGGCGGTATCTTTGACGGTGCAAGCTTCGTGGATGCCTTTGCTAACACCGATGCCACCGTTGGCCTGCCTTGGGGCGGTCTGGTTGCGCTGGTCGTTACCATCGGCTACATGATCTGCCGTAAGGTCGTTTCCTTCAAGGAATCCATGGATTGTGTACCTCAGGGCTTTATCGCCATGGTGCCCGCTATCCTCATTCTGACCTTTGCTACCGCACTCAAGAACATGACCTCCCTGCTAGGTGCTAAGTACTTCGTGGGCAACCTGATGAGCGGCTCTGCCGAGGCTCTCGGCTACTTCCTGCCCGCCATCATCTTCGTGGTTGCGTGCATTCTCGCCTTTGCTACGGGTACGTCTTGGGGTACGTTCGGTATCCTCATTCCCATCGTTACGGCCATCTTCGAGCCCGATAATCCTCTGATGATCATCGGCATGTCCGCTTGCTTGGCAGGTGCTGTGTGCGGCGACCACTGCTCGCCTATCTCGGATACCACCATCATGTCCTCTGCGGGCGCTCAGAGCAACCACCTCAATCACGTTTCCACCCAGCTTCCCTACGCCATCACCGTGGCTGCCCTCTCCTTCGTGATGTACATCTTCGCAGGCTTTGTACAGAACGCTTGGATCTCGCTGGCCGTGGGTGTGGCACTCACCATCGGAACGCTGTTCGTGATCAAGGCCTTTGTTAAGAAGAAATACGCAAAATAATTCAAATACCAAAGGCGGCTTGCTATCAGCAAGCCGCCTTTGGTTGTATGCCGAAAACCACGCGCGTGATTCAGTAGAGGTTAACCGGTTAGAAAATAAAAAACAAGGGGATAAAGTGTAATGAAATATGTGCCTGTAGGGACCGGCGTCCTCGACGGTCCAAAAGCAACGGATAAAGCAAATGTTTGGTCGAACAAAAACATGTTAGAGTATGATTGAAAAAAACAGAGTTTGCTTTGTTCACGCAGAGTTTATACTCTTGCATTTGTGTAAAAAACTCATAAAAAGGACCGTCGAGGACGCCGGTCCCTACAGGGTATAATAAAATTTAGAGCAAACCCGTTTACGGGTAGCAAGTAATCATTGCATGGCTGGCAGGCCAATAAAAGACGCACTTGTGCGCAGCCGGCAGTATTAGGGCTATGTCCGAAACTGAAATACCACCCGCTATGCGGGTGGATTTTTATTCCGAAAAGCGCAAAGCAGAGCGAATGGCAAGCTCAAGGCCGAGGGGAAGGGATGGCTTTTCGATCCATTCCTCACGTGTGTGCGCACCGTGGACGTTCACAGCACCAATGGCGATGGCGGGAATGCCCATTGAAAGAGGAATGTTGCAGTCGGTAGAGCCCGACGTGCAAACGATCGCCTGACCCGTGACCTCTTTTGCCGTCTCGGCGATGATGCGGCGCAGCGCGTCTACGTCCTCGTCACACACGCCCTTGGCGCATGGCCGCTCACCGATGCGTGCAACAGACACGTGCACGTCATCGCTTTCGGCCTGCTTGAAGATACGCTCAAATTCCCTTTGCATAAAGGCAAGAAGCGACTCGTCATCCGAGCGGTATTCGCACAGCATCGAGGCCTTTTGCGCAATGGTATTGACCGACGTTCCGCCCTCAATGCTGCCGACGTTGTAGGTGACACGGGCGTTTTCCTTTTCGGGCAGCTCGATGCGGTAGATCTCGTTTACGATGCGGGCAAGCTCACAAATGGCGTTGCGCTTGCCGAAGGCACGGAAGGAATGCCCGCCCTCGGTCTGCACCTCGACACGGTAGCGGTGAGAACCGACGCAACGATTGGTAACGTCGGCAAGACTTACGGTGTCCAGCGTGATAAAGCGGCGTATCCGCTTGCCGTAGTCGGCAAACAGGGTGCGTGCGCCCTTGAGGTTGCCAAGTCCCTCCTCGCCCGTATTGCAGACAAAGAGCACGCCTTGCGTTTTTGGGCGATAGGTAAAGAAATATTTGGCGCAGAGCATCAGCACCGCCACGCCTGCGGTGTCGTCACCCACTCCCGGGGAGCGGATGCACGCATCGTCCTCGTCGTAGGGCATAGGCTCGGTGTCGGGGAAGACGGTATCGGTGTGGGCGGCCAGCACGGTGAGCGTGTGGCTATCCCTTGCCTCGTAGGGCAAAATGACGTTAAAGGCCTCATCGATATAGGCCTTTGGCATGCCGTTTTCGGCAAACCAGCGTTGGCAATAGGCGGCCCGTTCCTGTTCAGCATGAGAGGGGGCGGGGATACGGCACAGCTCCCGTATGATGCGGAAGACCTCCTCGATATGCTCTTCTACGTAGATCTTGACGGCGTTTGGCATAATGGGCTCTCTTTCACGGTTATTTTTTTTCATTATATCGCAAATATCGGGCGGTGTCAAGAAAATCCCTTTTCTTTTGTCTTTAAGGGTATTGAAAAATCTCGGTGAAGGTGATACAATATAGAAAACAATGACAAGGAGACCCAAAATGGCAATATATGTGACAGTGGACTGCGGAACGACCAATATGAGATTGTATTTGGTGAAGGATCGGTGTGTAAGCGACGTTTACAAGCTCCCCGTGGGGGCGCGAAACGGGATAGAGGCGGTGCGTGACACATTAAAAAATGGCATTGCCGAGCTGCTTTCCCGCAACGGGCTTTCGACCAGAGATGTGGCGCACATCATTGGCTCGGGCATGATCACGTCGGGCTACGGCTTGCTATGTATCGAGCATTTGCCGCTTCCCATCGGCTTGCGAGAGCTTCATGAAAACCGCATAGAGACGCAATACCCCGACATAGCGGACATTCCGTGGTGTTTGATCCCGGGTATCAAATGCGTGAATGAACGCATTGAGGACTGCGATACCGTTCGTGGCGAGGAGACTGAGGTCATGGGGCTTTTGGACGACGGGCCTCTGGCGGGCGTGTACGTTTTGCCCGGCTCTTGCTCCAAGCACCTGACGGTGGATGCCGACGGGCGCATCGTGTTTGTGCGAGGCACGATGACGGGTGAGCTGTTTCGGGCGTTGGTGGAGAACACCATGCTCAGGGGTTCTGTCGACTTTGACCATGCGGTGTTGATTGAAAGGTTTCTGTATCTGGGCTACGATTGCTGTGAGCGCAGAGGCTTTAACGAAGCGGTGTCGCGAACGGGTACGATACACAAGCTGTGGAACTCGACAAGAGAGGAGTGCTATAGCTTTTTGCTGGGGGCTGTGCTTCACGATGAGGTGCGGATGCTGCTGCATGATGCCAAGGATCAGCGCATTGTGATGGGCGGACAAACACAGCTCAAGAATGCCATCGCCTGTCTGCTCCGCTATGGCGGTCATACCAACGTGTGCGTGCTGTCTGAGGAGAAGGTGGCTGTGTCCACGGCACTCGGAGCCGTGAAGGTATACGAATACGGCACGTAATTTTTTGAAAAAGTTTCGGGATACGGTCTTGCATTTGCCGCCCGAATATGGTATACTGTCTTCAAGGAGCACCGCAAGGGTGCATGACAGTACGAACGTACATAACGGAACAAGGAAAGGAGAACCGAGCATGAGCAAAAAGCAGATCATTATTCTTGCTTCCGCCGTGGGTGCTGCCGTGGCAGCTGTGACGACCGTTGTCATTCTGGTGGCAAACAAGAAAAAGAAGCAGGCGAAGCTCGCCGAGGTCGAGGATGAATTGATCGAGGCATTGGCAGAAGAGGTCGTTGAGGCTGCCGAGGAGCTGGCTGACGCCGAATAAGAAAAAGGGGCTGTCATATTTGGCAAGACCGAAAAAGTCCGTAAAAACAACAAAAAACCATCTCAGATGCGCCTAAAGCGTAAATGAGATAGCTCTTAGGGAGAAATCCTTGCGGATTTCAAAATATAATCGGACTTTTTCTACCGCCGTTTCGGGGACTTGACGTACCTTTGTACGCCTGTCGTCCCCGAGAACGACGCTTCTTGCTCAAATCTGCCTATCCCCTAAAGGGGCTGTCATATTTGGCAAGACCGAAAAAGTCCGCAATAATAATAAAAACACATCTCAAATAACGCCTAAAACGTAAATGAGATAGCTCTTAGGTAGAAATCCTTACGGATTTCAAAATTTATCGGACTTTTTCTACCGCCGTTTCGGCTGTCGTTTCGACACCTTGACGTACCTTTGTACGCCTGTCCCCGCCGAGAACGACGCTTCTTGCTCAAATCTGCCTATCCCCTAAAAAGGGGCTGTCTCAAATTTGCATGTGAGACAGCCCCTTTTTGCTGGAAAAAATGTATTGACTTTTAGAAAAAGGCGGATTATAATATAGGGAGCTTGTATGACGAAAAACAGGAGGCTTTATGACAACGGATCTTACCAAAGGCCCTGCTCTAAAACAGATCTTTTTCTTTTCCGTTCCTTTTCTGATCGGCAATCTGTTTCAACAGTTTTATAACGTTGCCGACATGGTCATTGTCGGACGCACCCTGGACGCCTCAGCCTATGCGGCGGTAGGCGCAACGGGAAGCTTGGTTTGGTTTGCCTCGGGTGCTATTCAATCGTTGACAACGGGCTTCTCGACCATAGCTGCCCGCCATTTCGGTGCACAGGATGAGGAGGGGGTCAAGAAAGCCTTTGCTCTCAGCATCAAGCTTTCTGCCTTGATTTCGGTGGCCGTTTCCTTGCTGTGCGCGCTCTTTGCGCGGCAGATCTTGGAGCTTTTGCGCACACCCGATGATATCATCGACCGATCGTACCGCTATATTGTTTGGATATTCGCGGGACTGGTTGCTACGGCCCTGTTTAATCTTCTGTCCAATATGATCCGAGCACTGGGCGACTCACGCACGCCGCTGTATTTTTTGGTCATCGCCTGTGTGGTGAATATTATTTTGGATTATGTTTTTATTGCGGTGCTCCATATGGATACCGACGGTGCGGGTCTGGCTACGGTATTGGCCCAGTTGATCTCGGGCTTGATGTGTATTGTTTACATTATGAAAAAACAGCCCCGCCTGCACGTGAGGCTCTGCCATTTCCGACGGGATAAGGAGCTGACGGCTTCCTTGCTGCAGGTCGGACTGCCCATGGCCTTCTTGAATATGGTGCTGTCTGTGGGGGCCATCTTTATGCAATTTGTGACCAACGGCCTTGGGACGCTGTACGTGGCGGCACAGACCACGGGTACGAAGATCGAAAATTTTGTAACGCAGCCCATTTTGTCCTTCGGCTCGTCGGTGGCGGTCTTTGCCGCACAGAATTACGGAGCGAAGAAGTATGACCGTGTGGTGGAGGGCGGCAGAAAGACCGTGCTGATCTGCCTTGCATGGTGCGTGATCGCTTTTTTGATCATGCTGCCGTGCGGTAAGTATTTCGTATCCTGGCTGGCGGGGGACGTGACGCAGCAGATGGTGGATAACGCATACCTATATATGATCATCGGAACGGCGTTGTCCTTTATTTTGTCACCCTTGGTGATATACAAAAGTATTTTGCAGTCGGTGGGGCGCACCTTCTGGACAATGGCCTCTGGCTTTACCGAGATCGTGGCGAGAGCGAGCGTTTCCCTTGCCGTGCTTGCCCTGATAGAGCGGAGCGCAGTGAGCGAGGCTTCAGGCTTCTTTATGATGTGCTTTGCGTCGCCTGCCGCTTGGCTTGTCGGTCTGTTGACCATATGGCTTGACTACATCCTGCTTGCCCGACGGTTTCGCCGTTTGGGAAGAGAGCAAAGGGAAGAATGCAAGAACGGTGAAAAAGGAGAGAGTATATGAACCAAATTGCCATATTTGATCTTGACGGAACGCTGATCGACTCCATGCCCCGCTACGGGGCGGTGATGGAGCGCATTCCGAGGGAGGCCGGCGTGGCGTATCCCGAAGATTTGGTATCCATCACAACGCCCTTGGGCTATCATCGCACCGCCGTATACTACCACGACGTGCTGGGTATGCGGGAGAGTGTGGCCGACATAGAGCAACGCATGACCGACTATTTATATGAGGAATATGCCCACCATATCGTACTGAAGGACGGTGTTTTTTCATATTTGACGTATCTCAAGGAGCGTGGCGTGCGCCTGTACGTGCTGACGGCAAGCCCGCACATCGTGACTGACGTCTGTTTGCGCCACAACGGGGTGTATGATCTGTTTGATGCGGTGTGGTCGGTAGAGGATTTCGG
>SVTU01000060.1 GCA_015063655.1 Oscillospiraceae bacterium | reverse complement strand
GGTGCTGTCTCAAATTTGCATTTGAGACAGCACCACTTTTTATTGCTGCTTGCTAAGATAGGCCGCCTCGATCTCGGGGGCAACCTCAAAGCGCTTGATCTTTTTGGACGAGCTCTTGGGGAATTCCTCTTGGCGCATGACAGTGCCGTGAATGTGCTTGTAGGTTTGCACGGTAGCGTTGACCTTCTTGACGGCCTCGTCAAGCCTTTGGGCGATCTTCTCATCGGTGGCGTCCTTGCCCATGGTCTCGGCCACGTAGGCGAGATCGGGGCGAATGCAGGCTACGATATCGTAATCGTTTTTCTTTTCATTGATAACACCGATGACCACACATTCAGCCACGGCAGGATCACGCATCAGATACGCCTCAAGCTCCTCGGGGAAGATGTTCTTGCCGCCTGCGGTGACGATGACGTTCTTTTTGCGTCCCGTGATGATGAGGAAGCCGTTCTCATCGATATAGCCAAGGTCGCCCGTGTAGAGCCAGCCGTTCTTCTTGATCTCATCGGTCAGATCCTGACGGCCGAAGTAGCCGAGCATGACGTTGTCGCCACGGTAGCAGATCTCGCCCGTTCCGTCCTCGGCGGGGCTGTCGATGCGAAGCTCGCCACCCGGCAGAGCAAGACCTGCCGAGCGGTCAAGGAAATAGGTGTCGTGGTTGACGGCGGCGAGGGGGGCTGCCTCGGTCAGCCCGTAGCCCTGAATGATGTGGAAGCCGAAGTCACGCATGCCCCGCAGCACCTGCGGATCGATGGGCGCACCGCCCGAGACCAGCAGATCGAGCTTGCCGCCAAAGGATTTGTGGATTTCGGCAAACATTTTTTTCTTGAGCGCCATTCTTGCCGCATAGGGCTTGACACGGTTTGTGAGGCGAATGACAGTCTTGACCTTTTCCTCAATGCCTTTTTTGCGAATGTTTGTCCATATCTTGCGATACATGGTTTCAATGAGAAGCGGCACGCAGAGCATTTTGGTGGGCTGTATCTCACGGGCGTTGCTCATGATGTGGCGCACGCTCTCCGAAAAGGCGACGGAAGCGCCCCGTGAGAGCGGGAACAAAAAGCCGCAGGTGCATTCGTAAACGTGGTGCAGGGGCAGGACCGAGAGGGCGGTGTCGGCAGGGCTGACCGAGATCATCTTGGCAACGTTCTCAAGATTGGTGCAAAGGTTTCTCTGTGACAGCATCACGCCCTTGGATACGCCCGTCGTGCCTGAGGTGAAGATCAGCACGCTCATGGCGTCGATGTCGATGGAGCGCTCACGGTAAGCCTTTTCTCCGTTCCCGATGCGTTCAAGTCCCATTTCGATGAGAGCGTCCAGCTCGTCAAAGGAAATGCATTCTACGGATTTATCCAGGTATTCCGTTTTGATGGTGTATTTTTGTGAGTAGAGAATGAGGGAAGCCTCGCTGATGCGGGCAATATTGGCGACCTCCTCGGCGGGGATCTCCTTATCCACGGGGATGACCGTGCCAAGGCCTGCGATCACCGTCATGTACGAAACGCACCAGCGGTAGGAGTTTTCGCCAAGCACGATGACACGTGCTCCGCCAAAACCACGGGCGCACAGCTCTGTGCCGAGGGCGTCTACGTCGCTTTTGAACTTGGCATAGGTGAAGGCTTTGTATTCGCCCTCTGTCTTTTGATAAAAGGCGGGCAGTGTGCCGTAGGCGGACACGCTCTGCTCCAGCATTTCCCGAATGTTATGGATGTGGTGAGACTGATAGAGAGTATATTTTGCCATATCCGTTTTCCTTTCCGTCAGAATTTGTATTAGTATATCATACAAATAAAAATAGTGTGTGACGATAGCGTGAAAAAATGCGCATAAGAAAAAACTTTTTGCTTTGGTACGTGACAAAACCAAGAGATGTTTTATGGATAATCCCAAATAAACTTTGTATTATCCATTGAAGTGCTTTGGAAAATTTGTTATAATGACATTACGTGGAGGGGTTGTCCGCCGTGTCCTGCCGCTGTAAGCGAAAGGCGGAGGGGGAAAGGCCGTGCTTGGCCGTAAAGCGCCTTGTGAAATACCCCGCGTCGGAAAAGCCGCAATGCTCGGCGATCTGCGAAACGGGAGCGTTCGACTCACACAAAAGCCTCTCGGCCTGCTCCATGCGAAGCTCGTTGAGGTATTGCATGATGGTGATGCCGAATTCTTTGCGGAACGCCTCGGTCAGCGTGACGGTGCTGCAGTGTAGCTCCAAGGAGAGCATAGAGAGCGTAAGCTTTTGATGATAATTGCGCTTGATGATGCTGCGTACCATTTTGCCAAGGCTGACACGGGTGTCACGAAGCAAGGCTCGGTCCTCAATATGTGCGGCGGTGATGGCGGCCATGTGTGTGCAGGCCTCAATATCCTGCTCGGAGAGGCGTGTCATAAAGCAAAGCTTTTGCAGAATCTCCTGCTTGGCGGTCTCGTCGTCCTCAAACGGCTCGCACATCAGGCTTTGCGCATTCTTTAGGTGCTTTTGCCCTGCAGGCAACGCCTTGCCAAGCATGACGTAGCCGTCGATCCTGCCGTGATCCATCACGGGGACGAGGATCTCGATCAGCCCAAAGGGGCAGATGTAGACGTAGGGGCTTTTGGTTTCATCCACCGTTTTTTTGGCTGAAACGTCCGAGGCGAAGCATTGGTCGAGACAGCCGATGCAGGCGTGAAGCGCATCGCAAGGGTGCGGAATCTTCGGGCCGCTTGTGTACAGCGAATGCATATGCTCGTCGTAGATGGTAACGTGCATGCCCGTCAGGTGTGCTAATGTAGCGGCGATCGAGGATAAAGCGTTTTCCTGTTGCATACCGTGTCCTCCTTTATGTTGACGATCAAAAAAATATATATCTAAGGAGATTATAACAGATGTTGGCAAAAATTTCAATGAAAATCGTATCATCTCTTGAAAAATGTTTTTTGGACGAGGGCATTTCGTCCAAAAAGGAACGCACGTCTTACCTGATGTACCGCAACGAAAAGCTGTCCTTTCAGGTGCTTGTGCGCACCGATGCCTACGATGGCACATCCGTTCCGATCTACACGGTAGCCGTGGAGGGCGCACTTGCACCCTACGTAACGCTGCGTGAGATGATCTGCGTGCCCTGTCACTATCCCGCCGCCGAGCGTCGTGATGAGGATACCCTTCGCACCACCCCCGGGCTGTATCCCGACCTGCTCCGCCCGCTTCATTATCGGAATTGGCTCCGTGTGCCCGTCGGTCAGCTCAAGTCCATTTGGGTGGACGTGCAGATCCCCGAGGGTTCGGACGTGCCGAAGGATGCAACCGAGCTGACCTTTGCTTTGAGCCAGAAGAATACTAAGGCAGAAGAAAGAGAGGAGCTTGGCCGTGTTACGGCAAGTATCCGTGTGTCCGACGTTACGCTTCCCAAGCAGAAGCTTATTCACACCGAGTGGCTGTACAGCGACTGCGTGGCCGAGGCCTACCGCACCGAGGTGTGGAGCGAAAAGCATTGGGAGATGATGGAAAAGTACGTGAAGAGTGCCGTGGACAACGGTGTCAACCTGATCTTCACGCCTGTCTTTACCCCCGAGCTGGATACCTATATCGGCGGAGAGCGTCCCACCACACAGCTCGTGAAGATCACCGTAACGGGGAAGGATACGTACGAGTTTGATTTTGCCCTGCTTGACCGCTGGGTGGATATGTGCGAGAGATTGGGCGTGGATTATTACGAGATCCCTCACTTTTTCACGCAGTGGGGGGCCGACCACGCACCGAAGTTCGTGGCAACGGTGAATGGCGAGGAAAAGCGTATCTTCGGCTGGGAGACCGATTCCATGGGCGAGGAGTACGGTGCGTTCCTTGCGCAATTTATCACGGCGCTTGTAGGCTATTTCAAGAAGAGAGGCCTGCATGAGCGTTGCTTCTATCACATTTCGGACGAGCCTCAGCTGGCGCATCTTGACAAATATCTTGCCTGCAAGTCACGTGTCGCCCCCTATCTTGACGGTGCTACGCTGATCGATGCGCTCTCCAATCTTGATTTCTACGAGTCGGGTGCGCTTGAGCATCCCGTGCCTGCCATTCAGAAGATACAGCCCTTCCTGGATGCAGGGATCGACGGCCTTTGGGCCTATTACTGCGGTGCTAACGGCAAGCCCGTTATCACGGGCCGCTATATGTCGCAGCCGCTCTTCAGAACCCGTATTCTCGGTGTTCAGCTGTACCGCCACAATATTGTGGGCTTCCTGCACTGGGGCTTTAACTTCTATCACAATCAGTATTCCTACGACTACGTGGATATTCTCGGCAATACCGACGGTGAGTATTTTGCCCCCTCGGGTGACATGAACCTGGTGTATCCTGGAAGTGACGATACGGTTTGGGAGTCGATCCGCCTCAATGCCATGCGTGAGGCCATGGACGATATCCGAGCCCTTGAGCTTTGCGAGAGCGTTCTTGGTAGAGAGAGGACCGAGGAGCTGATCTCGGTTGGCACGACCGAGCCGCTGACCTTCTTTGCTTATCCCAAGAGCGGGGAATATCTGCTCTCCCTGCACGACCGTGTTCTGCTCGCCGTAGAGCAGGCACAGAAATAAACATCCTGCAAAAAGGAGACAAGACATGCCAAATGAGTGCGCTATGAGGATCGTTTCCTCACTTGAAAAATGCTTTTGGGACGAGAAGATCACCCAAAAGCCCGAGCGGGATCATTATTTGATGTACCGAAACGAAAAGCTTTCCTTTCAGCTTGCCCTGTGCAACCAAGCTTTGGACGGTACGCCCGAATTTTGCTTTTGCGTGAGCGGTGCGCTTGCCGATTACGTGACGGTGCGAGAGGTGATCAGTATGCCTGCCCACTCGGGACTTGGCGGAGAGGACGACGGCTGCTTGCGCACCGCCCCCGGGCTGTATCCCGATATGTTGCGCCCCATGCACTACCGCGGCGGCATTCCGTTGCCCAAGGGGCAGCTTCGTGCGCTTTGGGTGGACGTGCAGATCCCCGAGGGCGTGGACGTTCCTGCCGAGGAAACGGCGCTGACCTTCTCCTTTGTGGCAAAGAATTTCTCCTACAGTTATCCGTGGGAGTTGGATATGGGTGAGATCTCGGCCTACGTTCGGGTGTCCCCCCTGAAGCTTCCCGCACAGACCCTCATTCACACCGAGTGGCTCTATTCGGATTGCATTGCCGAGGCGCACGGGGCAGAGGCGTTTTCCGAGAAGCATTGGGAGATGCTGGAGAAGTATGTCAAAACGGCGGTGGACAACGGCATCAACATGATCCTCACCCCCCTCTTTACGCCTGAGCTGGATACCTATATTGGCGGTGAGAGACTGACCACACAGCTTGTGAAGATCACCGTGACAGGCAAGGACACCTACGCCTTTGACTACACCCTGCTTGACCGTTGGATCGATATGTGCGAGCGGCTTGGCGTGACGTATTACGAGATCCCTCACTTCTTTACGCAGTGGGGAGCAGAGCATGCGCCCAAGTTCATCGCCACAGTGGATGGTGAGGAAACGCGCATCTTCGGCTGGGAGACCGATGCCCTGGGCGAGGAATACCGTGTATTTCTTGCACAGCTGATCACGTCCTTTGTGGCCCATGCGAAGAGCCGAGGCATTGACAAGCGTTGCTATTATCATATTTCGGATGAGCCGCGTCTTGAGCATCTTGAGCACTACAAGGCTTGCAAAAATCGGGTAGCTCCTTATCTTGAGGGGTATGCGATCATCGATGCACTGTCGGATTTTGATTTTTACAAAACGGGTGCGTTGGATATTCCCGTGCCCGCCATTAAGCGGTGTCATGACTTCCTGAGGGCAGACATTGCCGAGCCGTGGGTGTATTACTGTGGCGCACCGATCAACCTGACGGGGCGATGCTTCTCGCATCCCACGGCCAGGACCCGCATTCTCGGCGTTCAGCTGTACCGCCACCGTATCAAGGGCTTCTTGCATTGGGGCTATAACTTCTACCGCAACCGCCATTCGTACGATCACGTGGACGTGCTTGGCTGTACCGATGCCGAATACTGGACGTCCCCCGGCAACGCCTTCTTGGTGTACCCGGGTACGGACGGCACGGTTTGGGAATCGATTCGCCTCAATGCTATGCGTGAGGCTATGGACGATATGCGTGCGCTTGCGCTTTGCGAGAGCGTGCTCGGTAGAGAGAAGACCGAGGAGCTGATCTCGGTTGGCACACTTGAGCCGCTGACCTTCTTCGCTTACCCCAAAAGCAGTGACTATCTGCTCTCTCTGCACGACCGTGTTCTGCTCGCCGTAGAGCAGGCGCAAATATAATAAATAATAAATAAGGAGAAGGCTTTATGATACCGAAGTGTTCGATCAAATTGGTCTCCTCATTGGAGAAATGTTTTTTGGACGAGACCATAGCCTCCAAAAAGGAGCGTAACCGTTTTTTGATGTACCGCAATGAAAAGCTGTCTTTTCAATTGTTGATTCATAACGATGAGGACGATCACAAGAGCCCGTCGCACTTCCGCCTATCTGTGGAGGGTGCATTGGCACCTTACGTGCAGCTTCGTGAGATGGTGTGCGTGCCCAATCACTATCCCGCATGCCCCGCTTCCTACGACGACAATTATTTGCGTACCGCCCCCGGGCTTTATCCCGACCTGCTGCGCCCCATACATAACGGCGGTTACTTGCGCTATCCCTGCGGACAGCTTCGTACCGTTTGGGTGGACGTTCAGATCCCCGAGGACGCAGAGGTTCCCACAGAGGAAACGGCGTTGACCTTTGCGCTCTCCTACGAGTACGGCAAGGATAATACTGATGAGGTCATTGCAAAGTGTGATGCCTCTGTCCGTGTATCTCCCGTTAAGCTTCCTGCACAAAAGCTGATCCATACCGAGTGGTTTTACACCGATACGATTGCCGAGCTGTACCATACCGAGGTGTGGAGCGAAAAGCATTGGGAGATGATAGAGAAATATATCAAGGTGGCGGTGGACAACGGCATCAATATGATACTGACGCCCGTCTTTACCCCCGAGCTTGATACCTACGTGGGCGGTGAGAGACTGACCACACAGCTTGTGAAGATCACCGTAACGGGGCAGGATACCTATGCGTTTGACTTTGGCCTGCTTGACCGTTGGGTGGATATGTGCGAGCGGCTTGGTGTGAAATATTTTGAGATTCCGCACTTCTTCTCGCAGTGGGGGGCGAAGGCCGCTCCCAAATTCGTTGCTGCCGTGGATGGCGAGGAAAGACGCATCTTCGGCTGGGAGACGGATTCCTTGGGTGACGAATACCGCCTCTTCCTTGCCCAATTCGTGCCTGCGCTCGTTGCGTACTGTAAGGCGAGGGGCATTGACAAGCGTTGCTATTATCACATTTCCGACGAGCCGAGCCTTAAGCATCTTGAGCATTATCTGGCTTGCAAAGAGAGGGTGGCTCCCTATCTTGAGGGGTATGCGATCATCGATGCGCTGTCCAGCATTGAGTTTTACGGGAAGGGCGTGTTGAAGAAGCCCGTACCCAGCATCGATCACGTTGTGCCCTTTATAGAGCAGAAGGTAGAGGGCTTGTGGACGTATTACGCAGGTGCGGGCGGTGCTACCGTGAGGACCGACCGTTACCTTGCCATGCCGACTGCCAGAACCCGTATTCTCGGCGTTCAGCTGTATCTCCATCACATTGAGGGATTTTTGCATTGGGGCTACAACTGCTATCATTCCTGCGGCTCGTATGACGTCGTCAATCCGCTTGGCGCAACGGACGGTGAGACGTGGGCGCCTGCAGGCGACTCCTTCTTGGTGTACCCGGGTACGGACGGCACGGTTTGGGAGTCGATCCGCCTCAATGCCATGCGTGAGGCCATGGACGACATACGTGCGCTTGAGCTTTGCGAGAGCGTGCTCGGCAGAGAGAGGACCGAGGAGCTGATCTCGGTTGGTACGACCGAGCCGCTGACCTTCTTTGCTTATCCCAAGGATAGCGAATATCTGCTGTCTCTGCACGACCGTGTGCTGTTGGCGATCGAAGAGAGCATCCAATGAGAGGTCGTTATGAAGCTGAATGAAGTATCTCTTTCCGATTATACGTATCAGCGCATCTGTGTGCTGTCTCCCCGAGGCGAGGAAAATCTACCCTCTGGGGCAGAGGCGTACGTGCTTCGCACGTACGGCGAGCGGGAGCTTGCCGCAGAGAACGGTGTCATGGTACAGGAAACGGGTTGGCTGATTTTGCGGCTCGTTTAACAATAAAACGGCTCACGCTACCAAACGGTAGCGTGAGCCGTTTTATATCTTATGTTACATCTGCCCGATGAAACGCAGGGCGTTGTCGCAGTAGATCTCTTGCAGAAGGGAAGGGTCAAACTGCATGCCCTTGACCGAATACTTGCCGTAGGTGAGGGGGGCGTCGCCCTCGTAAAAGGCTTGCATGAGGGCCGTTTTCTGATCGTTTTTCTCCCGTGTGCTTCCCGTGATCTCATTGTAAACGTCCGTTCCGTAGAAAATGCGGTCGTGATAGCGGATAAAGAAGGCAC
>SVTU01000059.1 GCA_015063655.1 Oscillospiraceae bacterium | reverse complement strand
ATCATGATTTCTTTCCCCCATATTATACCATATTCGCATGACAAAAGGAAGAGAAAACAGAAAATTTATCATATTCCTTTTCTGCAAAGAGGCTGTCTCACACGTAACCTTGAGACAGCCTCTTTGATCGTTCATTATATAATGGGGCGAATCGTGATAGCAAAGTCCACCGTCTCGCCGGGCTCGATACGGCATGCGGGCACGGGATGCTGACCGCCGCAGCTTGCCGAGCCGACACCGCTCATGCGGTGATCAAGATACAGATGCATACCGTCCAGCCTATGCAGATCCTTGCGGTGCTTGGCCTCTGTCATCTCGTGCACGTCGTAACGGGTGGCACAGAAGGAGAAATCTCCCTCAAAGCGAAGCCCCTGCCCTTGCGTGTGGGCGCACAGCCACTGCGTGTGGCAATGACTGCCGTTCTCCTGCGGCTTTTCATACGCTCCGTAAGGATCGTCGGGGGTGTAGGCATAGCGGCCGAGCAGGGCATGCGAGCATTTATCCTCATAGGTCTCGGCGGGACCGTAGCCAAAATAGGTCATATCCGTCATCGGCTCGGCAAGCTTGAACAGATAGCCGTAGCGAGGCAACCAATAGGGCAGATTATCATTAATCTTTCCCTTTTGCTCAAGGATAAGGGTGCCGTCACCGCCGATGCGGTAGGTCAAAGTACCCACGCACACGGGCATACGCCCCTCTACACCAAACCAGAAGTCACCGCTAATCACGGCTTCCCCGCCCTCTGCGGCGCACGTCAGATTATGCATATAAACCGAGGGATATTCGATATTACCGAAATTGGTCGTTATATGCCAATTCACGTACACATTACGTTTTACCTGCATGGTATTATCGTTATCCGTGGGAGCACGGAAGCAGGTCAGCGTAAGAGGAGAAGCCAACAGCTCTCGACCGTTCACCACCATACTGACAAGCAAGCCCGTATCACGGCGGAAGGTATAGGCAAAGCCCTCTCCGCTCACCGTTACGGCATTGTGATGCTCGGTCAGCGTGGGAAGCGATGCAGGGGCAGGCTCGGCCACCGCCTCGGCAGACAAAGCGAAGGAGAAGGAAGCCACCGTGTGACCGCGCTTTGCCCAAGGTGTATCCTTCTTCATCAGCACGCTCACGTACAGCACGGCATCCTTGCCACTCATACCGTAGGCAGGGTCTGCTACCGTTACCGTACCGTAGGGGGCGCAGGACACGGGAAGCAAGCCTCTTGCCGTCTCCTTGCCGTCCGTTACCACACGAAAGGCCACCTCGTAGGTGTCAAGATCGACAAAAGCATTACGGTTAGTCAAGATCAGCGTACCGTCCGCCGAACGTCTCACGCGCACGGGGGCAAACACGGCCTTCGCCTCCAACAGATTGGAATGCGGCTCACGGCTCGGCGTGACCGTGCCGTCCATGCAGATGTTGCGAAAATGGTGCTTTTCGCCAAAGTCACCACCGTAGCCAAAATATGCGGCTCCGTGATCGTCAAGCGTGATGGCGTGGTCGCACCACTCCCAAATAAAGCCGCCCGCATAGCGGGGATCGCTTTGTACGATCTCATCGTAAAAGCGCAGATCACCGCAGCTGTTGCCCATGGCGTGGCTGTATTCGCACATCACGTAGCAAAAGCCCTCATGCCCGTTCTCAAAGCCCGCCTTCATATGTTCAAACGCGGGATACATAACGCTCTTAAAATCAAAGGTTTTCTTCACGAAATCCCAATCCTCGGGCGTGAGGTTGGTCTTTCCGCCCGCATCGCCGTCACCGCCCCTCCAGCCCTCGTAATGCAAGGGACGGTCGGGATCATAGGACTTGACGTAGGCCGCCTCGTTTTTGAGGTTACTGCCCCAGCTCGACTCGTTGCCGAGCGACCATATGCACACGCAGGTGAAGTTTTTGAAGGCCTCCACCATGCGAACGATGCGGTCGTGAATGGCATTAGCAAAGACGGGCGAGGAAACCACGGCGGGAAAATCCTTTACGTACGTACAGCCGTGACACTCCATATCGGCCTCGCTCATCACGTAAAAACCAAGCTCGTCGCACAGCTCGTAGAAGCGAGGATCGTTCGGATAGTGGCTGGTGCGAATGGCATTGACGTTGTGCCGCTTCATCAGACACAGCTCGTTTCTCATAAAGTCATAAGGTGTCACGTAGCCCGTATCGGGATTACTGTCATGGCGGTTGACGCCGTAGAGCTTGACGGGTGTGCCGTTCACGCAAAACACGCCGTCTCTCACGCACACCTCACGGAAGCCAAAGCGAAAGCGAATATACTCCCCGTCGCACGCCACCAGCAGATCGTACAGCACCGGGCTTTCCGCACTCCAAAGCAGAGGCGATGGCACGCAAAGCTGAGCTCTTCCGTCCGCAAGAGCCGCCTCGCACAGTGTCTTGCCCTCATACAGCACAGTCACCGTTACGGGGGCGGCGGCCTTGGCCGTCACCGTCACCGTACCGTCCGTCTTGGTCTTGATCGCCATATCCTCAAGGCCGTTTGCCGACCGCTCTAAGAGATACACGTCGCGGAAGAGACCTGACAGGCGGATCTTATCCTGGTCGTCAAGATACGTGCCAGAGCACCATTTCATCACCAGCACGCACAAGCGGTTCTGCCCTGACTTGAGATAGGGGGTAACGTCAAAGATGCTGTCGCAGTGAGGGCATTCGCCATAGCCCACGAACGAGCCGTTGAGCCACACGTATACACCGCTGTCCTTGCCCTCAAAATGAAGCTCGTAGCGCCGCTCGCCCTTCGGGGAAAACGCAAAATCCTTGACGTACGCCGCACACGGATTTTGCTCGGGCACGTGGGGCGGCTGAAACGGAATGGGAAAGGGTGAGGTCAGATACGCCGCTCTGTCAGCCCCGTGCAGCTGCCAGCATTCGGGCACGCCGACGGTATCGAATGCCGAGCAATCAAAATCGGGAATATAAAATTTCTCCATATCGTAGAGTGAGGAGCGGTAGGAAAACAGCCACTCGCCGTTAAGGGAATATACGCGGTCCGAGCGCTCTCTCGGCAGGTCGGTATCCTCCCGACGGGAAAAGGGGATAAAATAGGCGCGCGACGGCATTTCGCCAATCCGAAACGCCAGGGGATCCTTATGATACGTCAGCTTTTCGATATATTCCATCATGCTCTCCTTGCTATTGACAAGTATTTCTACTTGTAGTATAATGGTTTTTACCATGTTTGTAAATATAAAAAATTTCTAAAAATATAAAAATCCTACACCTAAGGAGCATCATGACCCACATCAAGCCCATTCACGAAAAAAAGACGGAGCTTTTGCCACTTCACGTCTTTATGGTCAGCACCCACCACCAACAGCAGCCCTGCGACCGCCCGAACGGCGCTCCTGTTCATCAAATTCTGTTTATCAAGGAGGGCGAGGGTATCTTCCATGCCCCCGACCGCACCGTCACGCTGGGAGCGGGCACGGCTATCTTTATGAAAAAGGGGTATCCCATGCGTTACCATGCCGCAGGCGACACCTTCGTCACCGCCTGGACGAGTTTTGACGGGCCTGCCGCCGAGGGGATTTTTCGCTATTTTGAGGCAGAGCCGTTTTCCTATGCCCCTCTTCCCGCCATGTACGACCGCATCCGCACCTGCTTTGCCCTTTGCCAAAGCCTTGCGTCCCCTGCGGCCGTGGCAGGGGGCATATACGACATGATCACGGCTTACTTCACGACCTACAATGCCTGTGCCTGCCCGCCTGCACTGACCAAAGCCAAGCAATTTATTGAGGATCGCTTCCAAACGGATATCTCGGTGGGTGACGTAGCACATGCCGCAGGCATATCCCCCTCCCTGCTCTACCGCCTTTTCAAGGACGGCGAGCATACCACCCCCACGGCTTTCCTTCGTGCCGTCCGTATACGGCAGGCGGGTCTTTTACTGCTCTCAAAGGAAGCTCCGCCCGTTCATGAGGTCGCTCGCCGATGCGGCTTTTCGGATACGGCCTATTTTTGCAAGGTATTTCGGGCGGAAACCGGCACCAGCCCCTCTGCCTTCCGCCATTCTCACACCTAACTCTTGACTTTTCGGCTTTTCTGTACTATCATGTAAGTTGCATTTCAAAAGCCTGCAAGGAGCGTCATATGCAAACGCTCTCACCCAAAAAGCAATACAAAAAGAGGCTGTCTCAAATGCACATTTGAGACAGCCTCTTTTGATTACCCTGCTATCAGCCAAGCTTTGCCTGGTTGATCTTGATGCCGGGGCCCATCGTGCTGGCGATCACGCAGCTCTTGATGTACTGACCCTTAGCGGCAGCGGGCTTTGCCTTGATAACGGCACTCATCAGCGTGTTGAAGTTCTCAGCGAGCTTCTCAGCGCCAAAGGAAGCCTTACCAATGGGGCAATGGATGATGTTGGTCTTGTCAAGACGGTACTCGATCTTACCTGCCTTAGCCTCGGTAACAGCACGTGCTACGTCGGGGGTAACGGTACCTGCCTTGGGAGAAGGCATCAAGCCCTTAGGTCCGAGGACCTTACCGAGCTTACCGATCACGCCCATCATGTCGGGGCTTGCAACAACAACGTCGAAATCAAACCAGTTCTCGGTCTGGATCTTCTCGGCATACTCTGCGCCGCCTGCGTAGTCTGCGCCTGCGTCAAGTGCCTTCTGCACGTTGTCGCCCTTAGCGAATACGAGAACCTTAACCTTCTTACCCGTTCCGTTGGGAAGAACTACGGCACCTCTGACCTGCTGGTCAGCGTGGCGGGAGTCAACACCCAAGCGAACGTGGATCTCGATGGTCTCATCGAACTTTGCCTTGGAAGTCTGGCATACGAGGTCCAGAGCCTCGGAAGGATCATACATTTTGCTCTTGTCAATCAGCTTTGCGCTGTCAATATATTTCTTTCCCATGTTCTATCCCTCCTTAGTCCTCAACAACAACGCCCATGCTGCGTGCGGTTCCTGCGATCATGCTCATAGCAGCCTCGATGGAAGCAGCGTTCAGGTCAGGCATCTTGGTCTCAGCGATCTTGCGCACCTGCTCGGTGGTGATCGTAGCAACCTTGGTCTTGTTGGGCTTACCCGAGCCCGACTCAATACCTGCCGCCTTCTTGATCAGAACGGGTGCGGGAGGGGTCTTTGTGATGAAGGTGAAGGAACGGTCAGCGTAAACCGTGATAACAACGGGAATGATCAGGCCGATGTCGTTCTTGGTTCTCTCGTTGAATTCCTTGGTGAATACGGGAATAGCCACACCGTACTGACCCAGAGCAGGACCTACGGGAGGCTGAGGCGTTGCCTTACCGGCAGGCAACTGCAGCTTGATATAACCTAATACTTTCTTTGCCATAATTACATTTTCCTCCTATGTGGTTTGTGCGGGAGACTTCAATTTTTTCTCCCTCCCACGTTGCGGCCTTGGCCGCTTCTTAAGCAAGCTTGATCGAATTGACGTCAAGCTCAACAGGCATGTCACGGCTGCCGCGTCTGACAAGCACCGTAACCTTTTTGAGATCCTCGGAAATCGCCTGTACCGTTCCGTCGTATCCCTGGAAGAGACCCTCCGAGATCTTGACAGCGTCGCCCACCTTGAAGGCAAGCTCCACTCTCTTCTGCTCGATGTTCAGCGCCTCTACCTCCTCGTCCGTCAAGGGCGTGGGGCGGGACCCGGGGCCAACAAAGCCCGTAACACCCGTGATGTTTCTCACGGCATGCCAGCTCTCCTCGTTCATCACCATCTTGATGAGAACGTAGCTCGGGAAGATCTTCAGCTCGACCTCTTTTTCCACGTCACCGTTCTTCTCGATCACGGTTTCCACGGGAATCTTGATGTCGTAGATCAGATGGGACAATCCACGGTTTTCGATGATCTTTTCAAGGCTTGCCTTAACCTTGTTTTCGTAACCGGAGTAGGTGTGCGCCACATACCATCTCAGGCCGACATTCATCTCATTAATATCACTCATACGGCTCTCCCGTTAAGAGAACAGCTTCGTAAGCTCGGCGATACCCATACCAAACGCAAAGTCCAGCGCACCGATAATCACAGCGCAGACCAGGATAATCACAAGAACCACGCCTGTGCTCTTCAGCACCTGCTTCCAAGTCGGCCAAACGATCTTCTTCGTTTCGCTGCGGAAGCCGCGCCAGCCCTCTCTGAGCTTACCCTTCTTTTTTTGCTTTTGGGGTTTCGTCTCGACCTGTGCGACCTTCTTTTCCTTATCTGCCATACTCTTCTTCTCCTTACTTACTTGGATTCTTTGTGAAGAGTGTGCTTGCGGCAGAAGGGACAATGCTTTTTCATTTCAAGCCTGTCGGGGTCATTCTTCTTGTTTTTCTTCGTGTCATAGTTTCTCCGCTTGCACTCAGTGCAAACCAGAGTGATCTTGACTCTCGCTTCATTCGCCATTGTTGCGGCACCTCCATTATCAAATTATTAGACAGAGCGAAAAGCTTCGCTTGCCCGTGTACCTCCCTCACCGAAAGGCATTGCGGACAGGTCGCATCGACCTTGGCGCATTCCGCAACAAAAAAGCCTACTCGCAGAGGTAGAACTATTATATCACTCTTTAGAGGGCTTGTCAACACTTTTTTGAAATTATTTTTTCAATATATCCACACATGCGGTGCGCTGTCACCGTTCGCCTCGCTAAGACCTTGGGGCTACGCGTCAAAAGTCCGCGCCGCCTTTTAGAAAAGGTGGATGAAAACCTTGAAAGGGGTTTTGTGCATAGCTCCTTGATGGGTTTTTGGGAGAGCTTGAGGGGCACTTTTTGCCTAAAAAGCGCCCCTCAACATACTCTATTCTCTGTTAATTCCCCGAATTGGCCTTCAGGTAGGCGTTGATAAATCCGTCGATCTCTCCGTCCATCACAGCAGAGATGTTGCCATCCTCGTAGCCCGTGCGGGTGTCCTTGGCCAGCGTATACGGCATAAAGACGTACGAGCGGATCTGTGCGCCCCACTCGATGTTGGTCTTGTTGCCCTGGATATCCTCGATGGTATCCAAACGCTCACGGATCTTGATCTCCATCAGCTTTGCCTTGAGCATCTTCATGGCCGTTTCCTTGTTCTGAAGCTGAGAGCGCTCGGTCTGACAGCCCACCACAATACCCGTGGGCTTGTGCAGAATGCGGATAGCGGAGTCGGTCTTGTTGATATGCTGACCGCCCGCACCGCTGGAGCGGTGCGCGGTGATCTCGATGTCCTCATCTCGGATCTCTACCTTGTCGATGTTGTCAAACTCGGGCATGACCTCAATAGAGGCAAACGACGTCTGGCGACGTCCTGCGGCATCAAAGGGAGAAACACGCACAAGACGGTGTACGCCGTTCTCGCTCTTGAGATATCCGTAGGCGTTCATGCCCTCCACCTTGATGGTGGCACTCTTCAGTCCCGCCTCCTCGCCGTCCAGCCAGTCCAACAGCTTATATTTGTAATTGTGGCGCTCGGCCCAACGGGTGATCATGCGGTACAGCATCTGCGCCCAGTCCTGTGCCTCGGTTCCGCCCGCACCCGGGTGGAAGGACACGATGGCGTTGTTTCTGTCATATTCGCCCGAAAGAAGGATCTCGATCCTCTTCTCCTCCTCGGCCTTCACGATGGCATCAAGCTCGCCTTGAACCTCCTCAACGTATGCCTCGTCATTCTCCTCAATCGCCATTTCGGCCAAGGTGATGGCGTCCTCAAGACGGCCGCACAGTGCCTCGTAGTCGGCGATGGTGTCCTTGGTCTGCTTCACCTTCTGCAAGACCTTGGAGGAATTTTCCTGATTGCTCCAAAAGTTGGGATCAAGCGTCTGTGCATCCAGCTCCTCGGCAAGTGCCCGAAGCTCGTCAATGCGAAGAGCCGAGCCAAGCTCTGCAAGCTCTGCCCGCATCCCGATCAATTTATATTTGGCATCCTCAAGTGCTACGATCATATTTCTCCTTCCGCAGCGAGCTGCGCCCGCCGCCTGCTTTCCTCATTAACTGTACTATTATAGCATAGATTTTCCCAATTTGCAAGCACTTTTTCACACAAAGCAGATTTTAAGAAAAAAGCGAAGGAAGATTTTTCTTTTTTGTAACACTCTCACGAAAATGCGGCAAAAAAATGGGCAATACGGTTGACACGGGAGCGTTTTGGATATATAATATATAAGGAATAGATTTAGGAAGAGGGTTTTCCTTTGGAAAACGCTTCTTCGGAAAGGAGCAAACTATGGTCGTAACAAAAGACAGCCTGATCGGCGACGTGCTGGACAAGGCCCCCGAAACGGCTCAATTCTTTTTTGAAATCGGAATGCATTGCCTCGGATGCC
Organism: Oscillospiraceae bacterium; assembly: GCA_015063655.1. Classification (GTDB taxonomy): domain Bacteria; phylum Bacillota; class Clostridia; order Oscillospirales; family CAG-272; genus HGM12713. The sequence continues at coordinate 272 of SVTU01000059.1, read as the reverse complement.
CCTCTGCCAGAGGCGAGTCCATCGAGATGGCTTGCATGGTTCACGGAACCGACGCTGATGCGCTGATCAAGAAGATCAACGATTTTCTCGCATCCAAATAACAAGCTGTGAGATGTGAAGAGCCGTGCGCCGCCGCCCATTGTGTTGTGCGGCGGGCGTGCGGCTCTTTCCTTTCTTGCAGGAGGATAGTATATGAAACACAATTTGCTGTCACGGCGGCTGCAAGCCGCCGCTGACCTTGTCCGCAAGGACACATATCTTGCCGACGTGGG
>SVTU01000058.1 GCA_015063655.1 Oscillospiraceae bacterium | reverse complement strand
CCCATAAACGCCATATTGATGTTGCACATCATAAAAATCTGGTCGCCGCCAAGAGGCTCACCCGGGAGCGTGCCGATATTCTGCCAAGCGTTCTCAGGTCCTTCTATGACCGTTTCCGCACCTGTTTGCGGATTAACGGATACACTGCCGTCCATCATCGACATCATCACCGTCATCAGGATCGGCACCACGAGAGCAGCGGCAATCAGAATATAAAACACCTTCGATTTCAGCATTCTGCGAAGGTCCACCCTCAGCATGCTTTTGATGCGTTTGCCAAGGCTGATCTTTTCAAATTTTACGGTGCTTTCCATACTCATTTGCCCCCCTTCATCAGGTCGATATAGTATTCCTCAAGTCCGATCTTGTCGGTCTTGATCTCCGTTACGCAGATCCCGTTTTCGTAGAGATACGTTACGATATCCTCGGGGGAGGTCAGGTCGTATACACGGAGATAGCCTGCCTCGTCCTCCTCCACGCGTGAATAGCGACAGCCGAGGAGCATCCTGGTCCTGCTCATTTCGGCGGACTGCAATGCCACGTAGGTGCGGCAGCTGGCGTCAAGCTCGTCTGCCGTCATTTCCACGATCATTTTGCCGTGGCGAATGATGCCGTAGTGCGTGGCCACCTTCTGAAGCTCGCCCAAGAGGTGGGAGGATACGATGATGCTGCGCTTGCCGTCCTTTACGATGTCGGTGAATACCTCGCGCATGATGCGCATGCCGTCGGCATCAAGGCCGTTGAGCGGCTCGTCAAGCACGAGCAGGGTGGGATCTCCGAGAAGAGCCATGGCAATGCCCACTCTCTGCTTCATACCGAGGGAGCAGTTTTTGTATTTGTTGCCTGCCGCACCCTCCATCCGCACAAGCTTGAGCACCTTAATGACCTCCTGCTCAGCATGCGGGATGCTGAGGTTGGCGGCCTCAAGCATCATATTGTCAAACACGGTAAGTCCGGGGAAGCAGCCGGGGGCTTCGATCAGAACGCCAAGCCTTGCCCGTACGGTCTCATCCGTGTAATCCTTGCCGTACAGCTTGATCGAGCCGCCGCTCGTGGGAATGAGACCGCAGATCATTTTTTCCGTGGTGGACTTTCCGCTTCCGTTCTCTCCGATAAAGCCGTAAATAGCCCCCATCGGCACGGTCATATCCAAACCGCACACAGCTTGCTTTGGGCCAAAATTTTTCGATAAGCCTTTGATTTCTACTGCATTCATGTGTTTATGCCCCCCTCATTAATAAACGTCGCACTTGTTGAGAAGCCGTGTGCCCGCTACATTATAGATCACGGCCCATGCCACCGAAACGCCAAGGCAAATGAGCAGAGAGCCGATCCCGCTTGACAGGTTGGCGTTGACCGATGCGCCGTAAAGGAACACGTTAAGGAAGCCCACAGGAAGACCCAGGGTCTCCACGATGGCGGCCGCACCGATGATCAGGATGCCCGTGCCGAAGAAGAAGGAGGATACCACGGAAATGCCGAAATAGCGTCTGAAGATGACGTTAAGGAAGGTGTAAAGGCTTGCCCAGCCGAGAGACAGGATGATCTTGCCGAAAATGGCCACGAGAAGCGAGCCTACGCTGACATCGGTTTCATAGCCCACGAGCAGGCCTGCTACCGTGCCGCCAATCAGATACGTGATGCACATGCACGCCATGGCAAGGGCACATACAAGGCTTTTGGAGATCATATAGTCCTGCTTCTTGGCGTGAGTGGTGAAGAGCTGCTTGACGTAGCCCGACTTGTAGTCGTGACCGATAAAGATGGATACCATGATGCCGCCGAAGATGAACACCATGTTCATGTTGGCATAGTCGGCGATGGTTTCGATCACGTAGAGCGATTTTGATGCGGCAATGATCTGCCACACGTTGGAATACAGAGGCTCCATGGTGTTGCCGCTCTGGTCCGGCATCATGGTCATGGCGGAGACCATGGCGGGAATGATGGCGGCAATGGCTAAGAAGATATAAAACAGGGGCGTGTGGAACAGGCGGTACAGGTCCACGCCGAGCATGCCCTTAATTCTTCGTGTGAAGCTCGGAGATTCAAATTGTATGTCCTTTGTCATGTTACCGTACCTCCTTTTTCGACATCAGCTCGACGTAGTATTCCTCAAGCCCGATCTTGTTTTTGGAAATCTCGTTTACCGCATGTCCGTTTTTCATCAGGTAATCGACGATGGCGGCGGTATCGTCCACGTCGTAAATGCGGATATAGCCGTCCTCCTCGCGCACGTCGGCGTACTGCTTTGAAAGAACAGCCTTCGCTCCTGCCATGTCGGCGACCCTCAGAGAGGTGAACACCTGCGCTCTGGCATCCATCTCCTGGGCGGAAAGCTCCATGATCATCCTTCCTTGACGAATAATACCGTAGTGGGTGGCGATCTTTTCCAGCTCCCCGAGAATGTGTGAGGAAATAAGAACGGTACAGCCGTACGTCTTCGTGATGTCCACAAGGATCTCACGCATGATACGCATGCCGTCTGTATCAAGACCGTTGATGGGCTCATCCAGAATGAGCAGGGCAGGGCTGCCAAGCAGTGCCATGGCAATACCGATGCGCTGCTTCATACCGAGCGAGCAGCTCTTGAATTTCAAACTCGCATGCTCCTCCATGCGCACGATCTCAAGCACACGGTGTATCTCCTCGTCGGGATTGTCAATGCCGAGATTGATGCACTGCATCATCAGATTTTGATAGACGGACGACCCCGGGAAGCATCCTGCGTTCTCGATCAGGGCTCCCACTCTCATACGCACCCCGGGGTCGGTGTAATCTCTTCCGAACAGCTTGATCTCTCCGCTGTCGGGCACGAGGTGGCCGCAGATCAGCTTCTCGGTGGTGGACTTTCCGCTTCCGTTCTCCCCGATGAAGCCGTAGATCGCTCCCTGCGGAACCGTCATGCAGAGGTGATCCACCGCATACATGCCGCGAAAGCTTTTGGAAAGGTTGTGAATTTCAATGGCGTTCATAGTAACTCCTTTGCTTTTTTCGATGAACGCAACACAAGCGAGCCGCTATCTTGCGCCCCGCTTGTGCTACGTGATTTACTTGTTCTTAGCAGCCTCACGGCGAGCGTTGGCCGCCTCGGTTCTGGCCTTGGCCTCTTCAAGCCTTTCGTTGCGAGCCTCTTGCTCCTTTTCGGCTCTCTCTGCGGGCGTCATATGCGCCTCGTCCCACACCTGCTTGGCATCTGCCTTGGCCTTTTGATAGGTGTTGCGGCCTCTGTTTTCCTCAAAGCTTGCTCTTGCCTCTGCCTTGGCTGCCTCAAATTCTGCCTTGTCGACCTCATGCTGTGCCTTGGCACTCTTCTTCATGTTGGCAAAGGCCTTGCCAAGTCCCGCCACAACGGCGATCGTGCCCGCACCGATGGCACCGATGATGAGAGGCTTTTTGTTGTTCTTTGCGAACTTCTTTGCGTTTTTCTTTACGTTCTTTTTCATGGGGATCTCCTTTTTATTGATTGATGATGCGCTCGCTGAGCGCCATGATCTGCTCGGCGTACTGCTTCTTGCGGCTGCTGAGGATGCTCTTGTAGATCGGGTAATTGATGAGAGCCAGTGCAAGGCCCGCCACACCGATCACGATACCGATAACCATGGGGTCGCCAAAGCTGAGGTAGTCGCCTATATCGGTCATCACAAGGCTCATGCCTGCCCCCATGATAATGGCACTGATGATGCCGAACACGTAGGCAAATACGTTGGCGGGGCGCTTGACCTTGGCGTCAAGCCGACGAAGCTCGTCAAGCTCGCTGGTTTGCTTGGGCATATACTGTGTGCGGATCTTTTCCGCCATAAAGTGCTGATCGTTTCTGTTCATGTTATGTCTCCTTATTCATTTTGTGATGCTATTGTAGCGCACCTTTGTTTGGAAATGTTTTGTGTTTTGTTTTTGTTTTGTTAATCCTGTTGGCGTTAAGATTTGATGATCTCGTCGGATAGACGGAGAATTTCGGGGGTCAGCTGCTCTCTGACCTTGCGTGCCATGCGTTTGTATAGCGGGTAGGCAGGTATCATGATGAGCGTACCGATGATCATAAAGAGCACCGAGATCCAAGCGGCTCCTGCGAACACGTCAAGGCCGAAGCACAGCCCGATGCCGAACACGAGTGCCCCGATCACACCAAGGCAAAGCCCCTCAAGTGTGCCTGCGCTCTGCACCCTGCGGTCAAGACGCTTGAGCGTGTCGAGCTTGCTTTCCTCGTGGGGCATATATTTTTTTCGTATGCTTTCCACTTCCTTATTTCTCTCTGCCGAATATTGATAGCTGAATGTGCTGTTTTCCATACGTTCCTACTTTCATTCGTTTTATTGTGACATCATTTTACCCCAAGATATTTCCCGTTTTGTTTGCGATTTGTTTCTGAAATGTTATAAAAAGGGATTTTGCCTGTTTCTTTGTGAATTGGCGATAAAAAAGATTTTTTGCGTTGGTTTGGTATGGACTTGAACTCGTGCGCCACATCACGCCGTGAGGCGTGTATATCATCAATGCGAAGCATTGTATATCATCAAAAGTGAAGTTGCGGCAAGCCGCAGTGAAGTTATGCCTTGCGGCATAGTGAAGTTGCTCCTTCGGAGCAGTGAAGTTAAGTGTTCCGCATATCGTGCCGAAGGCACACTTCACGCACGAAGTGCGCTTCACTTGCGAAGCATACTTCACGTTCCGCTTGCGGAACACTTAGTTCAAAAAACGCACCTTTGTCTGTAGACAAAAGTGCGTTTTTTGTTGGCAGGGGCAGAAGGACTTGAACCCACGACACCCAGTTTTGGAGACTGGTGTTCTACCGACTGAACTATACCCCTATATGAAATTTTCGGTCGATCTCGTACCGACCCGTCTATTATAGCACATTCTTTCGGCTTTTGCAAGAGGTTTTTGAAAATATTTTTTGGGGAATCAAAAAGTGTGAGGGAATATACACAAAACGGGGCTGTCTCAAAGCAATTTGAGACAGCCCCTGCCTTTACAGGTTATTTGTTGGGGTTGACCTTCATCTCGTTGTTTTTGATGATAGCCTGGTAGTATTCCTGCTTTTCATCCGATGTGAGATTATACGTGTATTTGACGGATACCATATGACTTTTTAGGCTGAGATCCAGCAGGAAGTACATATCCAAATTACTATCGTAAATGTATACGTTCAAAGGGACAAAAGTGGCACTGGAGGAAAGGCCGTTGAGATAGTTCACGTATTTTTGCGCATACCAGTTGCCCTTTTTGTATGCCGCATTGGCAGGCACCAAGGCGTTTCCTTCTACGGTGGTAGCAATCAGCTCGGCATCAAACAGCGTTTCGGTCAGCTCGTTGATGGGCTTGGCATCGATCCTTCGAAGCAGATTGGTTAGTTCGTCGCTGTCGTCGGCAAAGAGATTGGTAGCATACTTGGGAACAAACATATCCTCGTATTCGTTGGGCGTTACGGAAAGCGTGAAGATCGGCTCGCTAAGCTTGAAGCTCTTGCTGTCATAGCTTGCGATCTTAAAGCTGAACAGCCCCTTCTTCTTCTCCCATTTTAACGTACCCTTGACGGTGAAATCCTCTTCATCCTTCTCGGAATCGCCCACAAACTCGTAGTCCGAGGATTCCGTATTATGGGAGAGGGTGAAGGTGGCGGTTTCTTCCTTGTCTGTCAGCAGATTCGTGACGGTATCCTTCCATACGTACTCAATGCTGTCGCCGTCCTTATACTTGCGGTAGGAGCTGACGGTTTCGATTTCGGAGATGACCTTGCCGTCCTTGCCGGTGATCTTTTCGGTGCTGACAGAGTCAATGCCAAGATCGTTCTTTTTGTAGCTGAAGGAGAGAGTGGTCTCATTCAGCTCGGTTTGCTTTTTGGAATCCGTCAGCTCGGAGCGCACGGACAGTGCGTCCAGTCTGCCGAAGCGAGTGGTAAAGGAGAGCGCGATCTTGCCCGTGGAGAGATAGTATTTTTGGCGAATGTTGGCAAGCGAGGAAGCATCGTCATCCTCGTCGTCCTTGTCGTCCTTCTTCTCTTCACCCATGTCGATATCGCCGAACTCACCGAGATCGTCATCCTCTTCGTCAATGACGATGGTTTCGGGATCTAACTCAAGGGAGACGGAGATGCCTGCCTTTTTCAGCTCCTGCTCGGCGTGGTCGATCAGGGCGACCATGTCGCCCGTGTCCAAGGTATAGGTTCGGGTAAGGCCGATGAACACCACCGAGGTTTCCGTGTCGGCCAGCTCCGCTGCCTTTTTGGTGATGCTTTCCATGGCATCCTCAACCGTGTAGCCGTCGGAATTGTCTAACGCCTCCAGGGTTTCGACCAGATCCTCGCTGGCTTTTTGCTCCATGGCAAAGGACGAGCCGCTTTCGTGGTAGTATACGGACTTGCGGAAGGCATCGGCCGCACCCTTACGGGGAAGCGTGATGTACGACTCAGGCTCGGCGAGCAGTCCGCCGATGGCCACCGTGTCGGGATTGGTGATCAGGGTTACCTCAACGCTGCTTTTGCCTGCGCCAAGCGTAACGGCTATTTTAGCGGAGGCATCCTCGTCAAAGCCCGTTACTTTGGCATCGAAATCGATGCTTAGCTTGGCCTTCAGCTTGGTCAGCTTAGAGGGAAGGAGCAAGTTCCCCTCGACATCCATGCCGTCATCCCAAGCCCTTTCCATCTCCGTCATTTGCTTGGGATCGAAGAATAACTGCTTGAAGGATCGCTTCAGGGGTGATGAAAGCAGGAAGATGGTGGTCAGTGCAGCGGCGGCCAAAATAAGGCAAACGCCTACACAGATCAGCGATATCAGTAACGGTTTTTTGTTTTTCATGCGGTCCTCCTTTGTGAATGGTCAAAGCTTTTTGGTTAAAAATGCAATAAAAGCCAACTTTTTTGCAAATTTATTATAACATATTACTAAATGTATGTCAATACTCTTTTCAAAGAGTCAGCTAATTACCCCTAAAACGCTGTAAACGGCATGAGATGCCCCCCAAAAAATTGTCAAATCGCATAAAATGAAAAAAAATCGAAAAAATATCTTGCTGATTGGCGGTGTATGTGATAAAATATAGATATCAATTTAACAAAGAGCGTAAGCTATACGCTTTGGGAGGAGTTGCAATATGGATACCAATATTCGTCCGGACAATATGGAGCGTATCACAACACGTGCGCTTGCCGATGCCTTTATCGAGGAGCAGGTGGCGCAGATTCGCAAGCAGGTGGGAGATCAGAAGGTGCTGCTGGCTCTGTCGGGGGGCGTGGATTCCTCCGTGGTGGCCGCACTGCTCATCAAGGCCGTGGGTAAGCAGCTGGTGTGCGTGCACGTCAATCACGGACTGATGCGCAAGGGTGAGAGCGAGCAGGTCATCGAGGTGTTCCAAAAGGGACTTGATGCCAACCTGATCTATATTGACGCCACCGATCGCTTCTTGGATCTCTTGGCAGGCGTTGAGGAGCCCGAGAGAAAGAGAAAGATCATCGGCGGAGAGTTTATCAAGGTGTTTGACGAGGAGGCCAAGAAGCTTGACGGCATTGCCTTCCTCGCACAGGGTACGATCTACCCCGACATTCTGGAGAGCAAGGGCGTAAAGGCGCACCACAACGTGGGCGGCCTGCCCGAGGATATGAAGATGGAGCTTGTGGAGCCTGTCAAGCTGCTGTATAAGGACGAGGTCCGTGTTGTGGGCGAGGCACTTGGCCTGCCCCACGGTATGGTATACCGTCAGCCGTTCCCGGGCCCCGGTCTTGGCGTGCGTTGCCTTGGCGCCATCACCCGTGACCGCCTGCACGCACTGCGTGAGGCAGATGCCATTTTGCGTGAGGAGTTTGACAAGAGCGGACTTGCCGAGCACGTATGGCAGTACTTTATCGCCGTGCCGGATTTCAAGAGCGTGGGCGTGCGTGACGGCAAGAGATACGAGGGCTGGCCTGCCATTATGCGTGCCGTGAACACCACGGACGCCATGAGTGCCACCATTGAGGAGATACCCTACGAGCTTCTTCACCGCATCACCGACCGCATCACGCACGAGGTTGAGGGCATCAACCGCGTGCTGTATGACCTGACACCCAAGCCGATTGGGACAATCGAGTGGGAGTGATTGAATAAGGTTTTTAAGTGGCTTGGAAGCCTTATTCCAAGCCACTTTTTGCATATTTCGCGATTTTGTGTAACAACACTTTGACAACAGTTTGAATTTAAGGGGAGGATTTATAAATGGCAAAAATTATAAAAATGGAAAAGATATCTCTAAAGAATAATCCTGCAATAAAAGAGGATTTAATACAAAGTTTTATTTTTGAAAACCCATCTGTACTCGGATTGGGTGAACTTTCTCCAATTCAAAGAGAAAAAGTTCAGCCAGCTGGAGGTAGATTGGATATGTTACTCGCTAATGACGATGGAACTCGATATGAAGTCGAGATACAATTAGGAGCAACAGACCCAAGCCATATTATTAGAACTATTGAATATTGGGATAGTGAGAAAAAACGATATCCTCAATATGACCACTGTGCAGTTATAGTTGCAGAAGAAATTACGGGAAGGTTTATGAATGTAATATCT
>SVTU01000057.1 GCA_015063655.1 Oscillospiraceae bacterium | reverse complement strand
GGGGTGGAAAGATGAAGGTTTTGGAGGCGATCAGCGATACCAACGTAGGGGGAGCGGGGCGGCTTCTCCTGACCCGTCTGCGGCACAGTGACCGCACGGCGGTGCAGACTACGGTGGTTTTGCCGAAAGGGAGCGCACTTGAGGAGCGGCTTTTTCGTATCGGTATTCGCACGGTGAGTGTAACGCACGGGGCAGATGCCTCGGCGGATTTGCGGGCCTTGCCCGAGCTTGTTCGCATCATGCGGGAGCATCGCCCCGACGTTCTGCATTGCCACGGCTGGCTTGCGGCACGCCTTGCGGGGTGGCTTGCGGGTGTACCCGTGCGCATTCACACACGGCATTGTGCTTACAGGGCAGGCCGTTGGCTGAGGATACCGCCCGTGCGTCTTCTGTGCGGACTTGTGCAGGGCATGCTCTCCACCAACGTCATCGCTGTGGCAGAGGCGGCACGGGAGGATTTGCTCTCGCAGGGCGTGAACGATAAAAAGATCGAGGTCATTATCAACGGCACCGACCCGCTCCGCACCGTCAGCCGTACGGCAAGGTATATCTACCGTGAGGCCTACGGCTTTTCGCCCGAGCATTTTGTGGTGGGCATATGTGCCCGACTTGAGCCATGCAAGGGTCATGGGGATTTTTTACGGGCGGCAGCTCTGCTTGCCTCTGACGATCGTTTTCGCTTCCTGGTGGTGGGTACGGGCAGTCTTGAAAAGGACCTGCATGAGCTGGCAAGGGGTCTTGGTTTGGAGAAAAAAATCGTGTTTGCGGGCTTTTGCGAGGACGTGTCGATCCCGTTTTGGTGTATGGATTTGAACGTGAATTGCTCGGTGGGAACCGAGACCTCGTGCCTGTCTCTATCAGAGGGTATGAGCATCGGGCTTCCTGCCGTTGCCAGCTCCTACGGGGGCAACGTGCATATGGTGAAGCACGGTACAAACGGCTTGATCTATCCCGAGGGGGATTTTGTGGCTCTTGCCGCCGCCATTCGCCAAATGGCCGACGACCGTGAGGGCTATCGCCGTATGTCGGCGGCAGCACGCAGACGCTATTGCGAGGAATTCACCGCCGACCGCATGACAAGAGCCACCGAGGGGCTGTATCATCGGGCGGTTGCGGGAAAAACGGGAACGGTATAGATCATGACAGAAAAGAGAGAACAAATCGGTTGGTCGCCGAAATGTTCTCTCTTTTATCTTTACGTCAGCGGTGTTACGGTGACGCCATCGGGCACAAGCCAACTCGGTGCGGCAGCATGCTCGGTGCAGACGGAGCAGGCGTAGGTATCGTGGCCGTGGGTGAGCAGATAGGAGCGTGTGTGCGGTACGGCCAACGCCGTATCAGGAAGGCCAAGGGAAAGCAGAAGGGATAGCCCCCGTCCGTCGTATTTGGCCAGAGCTTCCTTTTTGGTCCAAAGCAAAAACAGCTCGGCTTCGGTTTGGCAGGCCTTTGCCTCATCGCCGAAATACCGTTTGGCGATGTCTCCCATGCGCCGCAAGGGGTCGATGCGCTCTATGTCGATACCCACACGACCGTTTGAGAGTATGGCAACGGCGAGCGCATGCGAATGGCTGACGTTGTAGTCATACGATGCGGCATTTGCAAAAAACGGCCTTCCGTGAGCGTCTCTGTGTACGGTCAGATCGCCGTCAAGCTCTCTGCACAGGCGATTCAGAGCCGCATAGCCCGCCAGCGAGGCGGCCTGCCCCTTGCCAAGGGAGCGCAAACGTTCCTCTTCGGTCTGGCCAAAGGGGAAGGGCATGGGGAGAGTGGCATCCTGTATCGGTGTGATACAGATCGTATGCATGGTAATCCCCCCTTTCCACATTCATTATACACGAAAGGCAAGCAAAAAGCAAGACAATATTTTTTGTGATGTTGAGACCGAGTGAGACTTTGTGAGACGGTATGAGAATTTGGCTTGCGGTACACTATGGGTGCACAGACAAAGACAGGACGGCAAGGGAGGTGATCATATGGATGTCGGTTGAAAAGGATTGGCTCGAGGAGGAGATATTGCAAGGGCGCATCCTCAGCATAGCTGAGCGGTACGTGGCTTCTTGCGCTCCGTCCGCTGAGGCGGGGGCAGGTAAGAAGGGAGCGTGCACGGGGCGGTTTCCCAACGTGGCGGGCTTTTGCCGCTACGTGGGGATCGGACAGGGACGCTTCGAAGAGCTTAGTGCCGCCTATCCCGATCAGATGGACAAGCTTGCGGCCGTTCTTGAGGACGAGGCACTCAATTCCTCGGTATCGGCAGCCCTGCTTGGCACCTACCTCAAGCGCCGTCTTGGCTACGACGGGGAACGGGAAAGCCGAACGGGCGTGCAGAGCGGTCAGCTTCGGGTGGTGTTTGACCATGATATTATGGAGGACGGACAGTGAGACAGGAAGAGCATGTGCAAAGCGTGCATATCCCGGGGGTACCGAATGAGCGGCAAAAGCTGTTTTTTGCCTCACGGGCTCGGTTTACGGCCTATGGGGGAGCGAGGGGTGGTGGCAAATCATGGGCGTTGCGGCGCAAGCTGTGCGCCATGTGCCTGCGCTATCCTGAGCTACGCTGCTTGTTGGTACGAAGGAGCTATGCCGAGCTGAAAAGCAACCACGTGATGCCCTTTCTCAAGGAGTATGGCGCTCTTGTGAGCTATCGGGAAAGCGACAAATGCCTGGCGTTTGACAACGGAAGCCGTATCTTTCTCGGCTTCTGCGGTTGTGACAGGGACGTTTTGCGGTATCAGGGTCAGGAATATGACGTGATCGCCATTGACGAAGCAACGCAACTGAGCGAATATCAGTTTTCTATTTTTAAGGCTTGTCTGCGTGGCGTGGGACACGTTCCAAGGCGTATGTACCTGACCTGCAACCCCGGGGGGATCGGCCATGCCTACGTGAAGCGGCTGTTTGTTGACCGAGAATTCAGAGAGGGAGAAAATCCTGCGGATTACGCCTTCATTCCTGCCATGGTGTATGACAATCCCGTGCTGACAGAGGCAGATCCCGACTACGTGCATTCGCTCGAGAGCCTGCCAGACCGTTTGAGGGACGCATGGCTCTACGGGCGATGGGATGTGTTTGAGGGGCAGTTCTTTGCGGAGTTTGACCCCCGTGTCCACGTGTGCGAGAGAGGGGAAATCCCGAGGGAGCTTACGTACTTTTGCGCCGTGGACTACGGCTTTGACCGCTTGGTGGTCCTTGTGCTGGGGGCGGATGCTGAGGGACGCTTGTACGTGGTGGCTGAGCATGCACAAAGCGGCCTTACGCTACGGGAGGCGGGGGAGGCGATCGCAGATACCTGCCGACCTTACCGTGTGGATTACGTGGTTGCCTCCCCCGACCTTTGGAACAGAAGGCAGGATACGGGTAGGAGCGGCTTTGAGCTGATGAGTGCGGCTCTCGGTATGCCCCCGATGCGTCCTGCGGACGATCGCCGCATTGCGGGATGGCGTGTTCTGCGTGACTATCTGTCACACAGGGACGGAGAGCCGAGGCTTCGCATCTGCCGCTCTTGTGACGAGCTGATCCATTGCCTGCCCTCACTCCTCTATGACAGCGTTCGGCGAGAGGACGCCGCCTCCGAGCCTCACGCCGTCACGCATGCGCCTGAGGCTTTGCGTTATGCCGTGATGAGCCGAGCGGCATTGCCAAGCACGGCCCGTGACGATGGCTTTGCGTTCCCCTGCGTTCACAAAAAGCTATCATATTTTGATTGAGCCTGTCTGTGCCTCAATCGGAAAGGAAAGTATGTCGATTTACAATGTAAAAAATGCTGTCGGAGAGCTCTCGTTTGAAGGGTTTTCCGGGATGGACGCTCGTGGGAAGGTCAAGCAGGATACCATTTCGGATATCGTGAACATGCACCGATACGTGGACGGCTCTCTGGAAACACGGTGTGGCTTTTTGCCCCTTTTGCGGTTGCCCGAAAAGCCGAAGGCCATATTTTCGGGCTACGTGGGCGGTGTGTTCCGTGTGTACGCATACGTGGGAAAAACCGTATACCGTATTTTCGTGGAGGAGCAGGATTATCAGGCTGTTGGCAGTACGCTGAGGGCGTATGACAGAGTCAGCTTCTTCTTGTACGACGGCGGTCTGTTTATGACCTCGGGTGAAGGCATTCTTCAGGTGACGGACGATGGCTTATGCTCCTTTGAGGCCTATATTCCCCTATATGGAAACGGTTGGTCTGACGGAGAGGTGGGGCCTGTCTATGAGCCTCTTAATCTGCTGACGTACCGTGCCCGTATTCGCTACGTGATCGGCTCTCCCCCCACGATGCTGCTGGCGACCAAGCACCCCGTTGCTTCTGTTGAGGCGGTCTTTGTCAACGGAGAGCTGAGAAGTTCCGACACGTACCGTATCGATACGCTGTATCATACGGTCAACGTGCAGGATTTGGAGGCGGGGGATGAGGTTGAGATCTTCTTAACCTATCAGCAGGAGCTGTTCTCACCCGAGCGACTGTATGAAAACCCTTACTCTACGGTGTTTGGCGGTGTCAGCCGAGACCGCGTCTTTCTGTGGGGCGGTCGGGATCCTGCCTGCATGTATGCGTCAGCGCCCGTCACCTTGGAGGAGCTTGACCATATCGCCAAGGTTTGCCAAGGGGTCAACCGTCTGTATTTTCCCATGGGCAGGCAATTCCGTGTGGGGGGAGGAACGCATGCGATCACGGCAGTCAGCCGTCACAGCGATCGCCTTCTGATCTTTACCGAGGGGGAAACCTGGATGGCGGACGCTGAAACGGCCGACGAGGAGGAAACGCCCCTGATGCGGATCAATACGGGAACGGGCTGTACCTCGCTGATGGCCTGCGTACGCTGTGGGAACGACCCCGTCTGCGTGAGCGGAGACGGTATATATCGCTTCACCTCGCACACCGACGAGCTTGACGAGTGTAATGCCTACCGCATCTCCGAGCCCATTGACAGTCTGCTTGACACGGCCTTTTTCCGCTGTGCCGCCGTGATGTACGATCCCTATCACCGAGAGCTGCTGTTCCGTCAGCCGACCGAGCAGAGCGGAGAGGTGTGGGTGTATGCAGTCGAGCACGGCTGTTGGACTCGCTTTCGGGGCATCTTTGCCGACTTCTTTTTTGACGGCGGCGTTGGACTGGGCTTCGTGTCGGGAAGCGATCTGTATCTGTTCGACGACGCTCTGCGGGAGGATCGCTATTTTGACGGCACCAGTGTGCCGATCGAGGGTGAGATCGCCCTGCATCCCGAGGATATGGGGATGAACGCCAGGCGCAAGCGGCTGCACCGCATTGCGGTGGATGCCCTGACCGAGGGCGGAGACGTTACGTGCCGTTGGTGCTCCGACGTGGGGGAGAGCAGGGAGACTGAGATCAAGAGCCGAGGTCTGTGCAGTCGGCAGTGGATGAATGCCCGTGTGAATTCCGAGCGCGGAACACAGTTCAGCCTGTCACTGTACTGTGAAAAGGGAAAACGACAAAGAATATACGGTCTGCGCTTGCTGTTAAAGTGGTAGACGGGGAAGGAGAGACATGAAAAAACCAACAAAGGCCTGGAAGCAATACGAGGCAGGCCTTGCCTATAAGCAACAGATCGGCCTGTACGAGACGGTGCGTCGCAACGAGAGATTTTACCGTGGCGACCAATGGTACGGTCAGTCGGGTGCAGAGCTTCCTAAGCCCGTATTCAATCTGATCCGCCGTGTGGTGGATTATCTGATCGGCAGTGTGTCGGGCTCTGACGTGACCATACGCTATACCGATGACAATCTCCCCTTTATGCAACACAAGGAGGAAAGAGAGAGGCTGCGCCATGCCTTGGACGTGATGGGCAAGAACGCCGCATACCGTTGGGAGCAAAACGGTATGGATCACAAGGTGATGCAGCTGCTGACGGATGCCGCCGTCAGCGGAGACGGCGTGCTGTATTGCTATTGGGATCCTGAGCTTAGCGGGCCTGACGGCTTCGTGGGTGATATTGTGACAGAGGTGGTTGACAGCGTCAATCTCTTTGTGGCTGACGTCAACCGAGCCGATATCCAATCGCAGGATTACGTGATGCTCTCGGGACGTGCCACGGTAGGGGCGTTGCGCCGTGAGGCATTGGCCGCGGGACTTTCGCCAAAGGATGCGATGAGCATCCTGCCCGACAAGGTTGAGAACACACAGGCGGGTGATCATGCGGCGTGGGAGCTGGAGGGAGACGAGGAGGCCAAGGCAACCTATCTGATTCGCTTTTGGCGAGAGAAAGGAAGCGTGGTGTTTGAAAAATCGGTGCGTGACGTGGTTATTCGCCACGCCAAGACCGATTGCACACGCTATCCCATCGCTTATTTTAACTGGTATCCCACCAAAAACAGCTTTCACGGTACATCCCCCGTGAGTGCCATGATCCCCAACCAAAAGTATATCAACCGTGCCTATGCCATGGCCATGAAGCACATGACGGATACGGCATTTTCCAAGGTGGTATACGATAAATCCCGTATTCCCGAGTGGTCTAACGAGGTAGGTGAGGCGATCGCCGCCGTGGGCGGGGGCAATATGGCGGATGCGGTGTCGGTGGTCGGCGTGGGAGAGATGCAGAGCGGCTACATGGAGCTGATCGAAAACGCCATTATGGCGACTAAGGAGATGATGGGCGCAACCGAAAGCGCACTTGGCAACATGGAGGCGCAGAACACCAGTGCGATCATCGCCCTGCAGGAGACCTCCCGCGTTTCCATCGGACCTGTGCGTGCCGCCTACTACCGCTGTATCGAGGATCTGGCCAACGTTTGGGCGGACATGATGTGTGCGTATTATCCCAACGAGCGATTGCTTCCGTTTACGGAGCACGCCGTGCCGACGAGCGAGTCGGTTTCTCTTGCATCGCTGCAGAGAGGGATGATCCGTGCCAGAGTGGACGTGTGCGAGCTGGCTCGCTATACCTCCGTGAGCGCACAGAACGTGCTGGATCTTTTGTGGGAGCGAGGTGCTATTGATGCATCGGAATACGTGCGCAGACTTCCTGCGGGTCTGGTGTACGACCGTGAGGGCTTGATCGAGGCAATACAAAGAAAGGAAACAGAAAATGAGCATGGAGAACGAGGACATGATGAGACAGGAAGCACGAACAGAGGCACAGCCGACGCAACAGCTCCCGCAGACCGAGCAGGAGCAGACGGATGAGTCTCTTGCTCCCTCATTGACCGAGACACAGCGTAAGGAGGACGGACAGACGGAGCTTCCCGCTGAGAAAAACGTGAGTATGGAAGCCCTTTTGGCCCTCTTTCCGTCCGTTACCGAGCAGGACATTCCCACCGAGGTATGGGAATCCGTCCGTGAGGGCGTTCCCATAGAAGCGGCATACGCCCTGTATGATAAGAAGCGTATCCTTCGCGAGGAGATCAACCGAAAAAATGCCCAGAGAAGTGCTGGGGCTGTGAGTAAGCACAGCGACAACGGCTTTTTCTCACCCGCTGAGGTCAGGCAAATGTCGCCCTCCGAGGTGCGCCGTCACTATGCATGGATCAAGGAATCCATGAAGCGTTGGAACTAAACATAAAAAAAGAAAGGATCAAAGCAGTATATGGCTATTATCAATTTTATTCCCGCAGTATGGAGCGAAACGCTCTACCGTGAGCTGGACAAGCAGTACATCGCCGTTGCCCATTGCAACAGAGAGTTTGAGGGCGAGATCAAGGAGAAGGGAAGCAAGGTCAGAATTTGCGGTATCGGTGATATCGCCATCAACGATTACACCAAGAACAACGACATGGCAATGCCACAGGATTTGTCGGACACCGTGCGTGACCTGCCCATCAACTACGCCAAGTATTTCAATTTTCAGATCGATGACATCGACCGTGCGCAGACCAGCGTTAACCTGATGGAGGGCGCTATGCGTGTGGCCGCCAGTGCCTTGGCCAACGAGGCAGACAAGGTGGTATTCGGCCTTTGGGACAAGGCCGAGATCGTGCGAAGCGGTCAATCCGTAACGGCCGACAACATTCTCGATCTCATCATCGCCACAAGAACAGCACTTTATGAGAACAACGTCACCGATACCAGCGAGGTCGTTCTTGAGGTGTCTCCTGCCGTTGCCGCCCTCATCCTGAAGGCCAAGATTGCAACGGGGACCGACAATACCGCAGAGCTGGAAAACGGCTGTCTCGGTATGGTGGCAGGCTGTAAGGTGTTCGTTTCCAACAACATCGTGCAGGATGACTCCGAGGGTCCCATTTACCATCAGTGTCTGATGAGAACCAAGCGTGCGATCGCCTTTGCCGAGCAGCTCTCCGAGATCAACGCTTATCGTCCCGAGAAGCGCTTTGCCGATGCCGTCAAGGGCTTGCATCTGTACGGCGCCAAGGTGGTATATCCCAAGGAGCTTGCGGTTCTCAGCCTCAATCTCGACTGAGAGGCGAGGGTATAGCATGACCAACCGTCAGATATACAACGGCGCACTTCGCCTCCTTGGCGAGGTACCCGATACGGCGAGCAACGAGGATTATCTCGACCGTGCACCGTACCTGCTTGCGGCGTTTTGCACGGAAAATGCGGGTATCGACAGGGCATACCGTGAGGCGCACGGCATGAGCGAGGGAGAGTGGC
>SVTU01000056.1 GCA_015063655.1 Oscillospiraceae bacterium | reverse complement strand
GTAAAGCATTAAAACATCACGTTCAATGACCACATTGACGATTGGAGGAAAGTAATGATGAAAAAAGTATGTATCGCTATGCTGGCGCTTGTTCTCTGCCTTAGCATGCTCGCTTCGTGCGGCGGAAACAAGGACCTGAACTTCGGTAAGGAATACCGTGACCTGAACGGACAGATGGACGTTCTGCTGCAGCTGGATGCCGGTAACATCGACGTCGGCGTTATGGACAGCATCATGGCAGGCTACTACATGACCCAGGACAGCAAGTATTCCGAGTCCCTTATGATCGTTGAGGGCTTGGATCTGGCTACCGAGCAGTACGGCATCGCCGCCAGAAAGGGCAGCGGTCTGATCAAGATGATCAATGAGGCTCTCGTGTTCCTTGCCAATGAGGGCACCGTTGACGAGCTTGCCGAGAAGTACGGCATTAAGAGCGAGGTCTGCATCGATAAGGATGCAAAGATCGAGGATATGACGGCTGACGAGGCCAAGGATTGGGAATACATCTGCGAGCAGAAGCAGTTCATCGTTGGTTATACCCTGTTCGCTCCCATTGCCTATGAGGAGGACGGCGAGCTGATCGGCTTTGACATTGAGCTGGCAAAGGCTGTTGCCGACGTTCTCGACCTTGACGTTAAGTTCGAGCTGATCGATTGGAGCGCCAAGGAAGCAAAGCTTGAGGCTAAGGCCATCGACTGCATCTGGAACGGTATGTCCATCACACCCGAGAGAGAGGAGCAGATGGAGATCTCCATACCTTACCTGTACAACAAGCAGGTTGCTATCATCCGTGTTGCCGACAAGGATAAGTACACCGATAAGGACAGCATGGCTCGCGCCATCATCGGTGCTGAGGCAGGCTCTGCGGGCGAGGCTTGCATCGTAAAGGCCAAGGAAGAGTAATACAGTCGGAATACAAGAATTTACATGAGCTTTTGGGAAATAACACGTGAGCTCATCGAGGGGTTGGGTTACACCTGCGTGATCTTCTTTGTCACGCTGGCGGCAGCCCTGCCCCTCGGGTTGCTTATCACGTTTGCATCACGGTCCAAGTTTGCCCCTCTCAAGCTGCTGACACGGGGCTTTGTATGGATCATTCGCGGCACACCGCTTATGCTGCAGATCATCTTCTTCGATCTCGGCCCCGGTCTGCTTGCCAACGCTCTGAATAAGGCGTTTGATTGGAATCTCAATCTTGCTGTTCGCTCCCAGTGGCAGCATCTGATGATGGTATGCATTGCCTTCACCATCAATTATGCCTGCTATTTTTCGGAAATATACCGCGGCGGTATTCAGGGCGTTCCGCAGGGTCAGCACGAGGCGGCCGCCGTGCTTGGCATGACCAAATCGCAGACCTTCTCCAAGGTCATCTTTTTGCAGGTCGTCAAGCGCATCGTAGCCCCCATGTCCAATGAGATCATCACGCTTGTCAAGGACACGGCCCTTGCCAGCGTTGTCATCAGCGTGGATATGTTTACGGTTGCCAAGCACATCGTCAATCAGCAGGTCATTCTGTGGCCTATCTTCTATGCGGGTGTGTTCTATCTCATTTTCAACGGCGTGCTAACCATCTTGCTTGGCAAGCTCGAGAAAAAACTCGATTATTTTAAGGTGTAGATATGGCATATTTTGAGGTTACGAATATTACGAAGAGCTTTGGCAAGACCGAGGTCCTGCGCGGCATCGATTTTTCGATGGAGCAAGGAGAGGTCGTTGCCATCATCGGCTCGTCGGGAAGCGGCAAAACGACCCTGTTGCGCTGCCTCAACTTCCTTGAAACAGCCGATACGGGAAGCATCACCATCGACGGCACTGCCGTTTTTGATGCCACCACCTTCCCTTCCATGAAGGATGCCGACATCCGCAATATGCGTCTGCACTTCGGGTTGGTCTTTCAGTCCTTTAATCTGTTCCCTCAGTACACCGTGCTGGAGAACGTTACCTTAGCACCCATGCTGCGTGCCAAGGAGGGTAAGCCCGACAAGGCCGCCCTCAAGGAGAAGGCCGAGCAGATCAAGAGCGAGGCTCTGTCTCTGATCGCCAAGGTGGGCTTATCCGAGAAGATATCCTCTTACCCGTGTGAGCTATCGGGCGGACAGCAGCAGCGTGTGGCTATTGCCCGTGCGCTGGCCCTCTCCCCCGAGATCCTCTGCTTTGATGAGCCGACCTCGGCACTTGACCCCGAGCTGACGGGCGAGGTGCTTAAGGTCATTCGGGATCTGAAGAGCGATGGCCGCACCATGATCGTGGTCACCCACGAGATGGAGTTTGCCAAGAACGTGGCGGACAAGATCATCTTCATGGCCGATGGTGTGATCGAGGAAATGGGAACACCCGAGCAGGTCTTTGATCACCCCGTCTCCCCCGTTACGCAGGCGTTCCTTTCCAAGTCCTTGGAAAGCTTTTAACGCTTCAAAAAACCGAAGGCTGTCTCGCCGTGGCGCAGGACAGCCTTTTTCTTATGAATTCTTTTGCTAAGTGCTTGATTTTTTGCGCAAAAGATGCTATAATGAGGGATAACATTACATGCGCCCTGCGCATACGAACACGAGGTATCATATGAAAGCTGTTATTACGGTTGTCGGTCACGACTGCAAGGGTATCATTGCAACCGTCTCCGCCAAATGCGCCGAGCTTGGCGCCAATATCGAGGAGATCTCGCAAAGCGTTCTCAAGGAATACTTTGCCATGATCATGGTCGTCAACATTTCCGATCTCTCTGTGCCCTTCACCGACATGGTGGACACCATGCGCACGCTGGGCGAGGCTAACAATTTGGATATCCGAGCCATGCACGAGGATATTTTTAACTCCATGCACAGAATCTGAGGTCACGCCATGATCAATATGCATGATATTTTGGAAACCATCAACATGATCAAGGATGAAAACCTTGACATCCGTACGATCACGATGGGCATTTCCCTGTATGACTGTGCATCGGAAAGCACCGAGCGCACCTGCCGGCTGATCTACGACAAGGTCACAAGAACGGCCGAGCATTTGGTATCGGTGGGCTGTGACATTGAAAAGGAGCTTGGCATTCCGATCATCAACAAGCGTGTATCGGTCACCCCCATATCCCTGGTGGGCGGCAAGTACACCCCCGAGGATTACGTCAAGATCGCAAAAACGTTGGACAAGGCTGCACACGAGCTTGGCATCAACTTTCTCGGCGGCTACTCTGCCCTTGTGCAAAAGGGCTTTACCGAGAATGCCAGAAATCTGATCACGTCCATCCCCGAGGCACTGACCGAAACAGAGCGTGTGTGCTCGTCCGTTAACGTTGCCTCCACCAAGGCGGGCATCAACATGGATGCCGTGGCCATGATGGGCGATATCATCAAGAGAACTGCTTATCTCACCCGTGACAACGAATCCATCGGCTGTGCTAAGCTCGTGGTATTTGCCAACGTTCCCGAGGACAACCCCTTTATGGCGGGTGCCTTCCACGGTGTGGGTGAGGCTGAAACCGTGATCAACGTGGGCGTGTCCGGTCCCGGTGTGGTGGCCTCTGCCATCAAGCGTGCAGGCGAGTGCGACTTCTCTGCTCTTGCCGAAACCGTGAAGAAGACTGCCTTTAAGATCACCCGTATGGGTCAGCTGGTCGCCAGCGAGGCTTCGCGCCGACTGGGTGTTCCCTTCGGTATCGTTGACCTTTCTCTCGCTCCCACGCCTGCCATCGGCGACTCGGTGGCCCATATCCTTGAGGGCATGGGGCTTGAGCGTTGCGGCACGCACGGCACGACGGCAGCACTTGCGCTTCTCAACGACGCCGTCAAAAAAGGCGGTGTGATGGCCTCCTCTCACGTGGGCGGCCTTTCGGGTGCTTTCATTCCCGTTTCTGAGGATGCGGGCATGATCGATGCCGTGACCATCGGTGCGCTCTCCTTAGAAAAGCTCGAGGCTATGACGGCCGTCTGCTCCGTGGGACTTGACATGATCGCCATTCCCGGCGATACCCCCGCCTCCACCATCTGCGGTATCATTGCCGACGAGATCTCCATCGGTGTGGCCAATACCAAGACCACCGCTGTCCGACTCATTCCTGCCTACGGTAAGGGCGTGGGCGAGTCCGTTTCCTTTGGCGGTCTGCTCGGCTATGCTCCCATTATGAAGGTAAGCGAATACTCCTGCGCCGACTTTATTGCACGAGGAGGCCGCATTCCTGCCCCCATTCATTCATTAAAAAACTAAGAGGCTGACATGAAAAAAAGAAAGCTGATCATTGTATCCAACGATGCCCTCGTCAGAGAGGATATGGACTATTTGAAGACCAAGCCCGCCATGCGCCGTCTGATTGAGCAAGGCAGCATGGTGGAGACCTTAAAAACGGCTTACCCCTCCATCACCTACTGCTGTCATGCCTCTATGATCACGGGTGCTTACCCCGAGCGGACGCACCTGTACAACAACGAGGTAGACGAATTCGGCAACAAGGACTGGAATTGGGAGCGCAGTGCCATTCGCACCAAGACCCTGCTTGACGCCGCCAAGGAGGCGGGCTGTACCACGGCAAACGTGTTTTGGCCCGTGCTTGGCAACGACCCGAGCATTGACTACAATATCCCCGAATATTGGTCGCAATCCGAGGACGATCCGCTCTGTGATGCCTTGGCCCGCATGGGCACGAGCGAGCAGGTGATCGAAGAGATCGTCAAGCCCAATCTGTACTACATAGAGGGGCATCAACGCAAGCACCCCTATTGCGACGAGTTTATCTTTGCCTGCGCACGTGACATGCTTCTCAAGTATCAGCCCGACGTGCTGGTCCTGCACCCTGCGGGCATTGACGGCCTGCGGCACAGCTACGGCGTATTTAACGAATACGTTACCGAGCAGCTGGACTACACGTACTACTGGCTCGAAAAGCTGGTGCGTGCCGTGGAGGAGATCGGCGAGCTTGACAACACCGATTTCATTTTCACCTCCGACCACGGTCAGATGGATATGAAGCGCTATGCTCAGCCCAATCTGCTGCTGATCCGTGAAGGCCTGATGGAGCTTGACGAAAACGGCAAGCCCACAAGCTACCGTGCCTACGTCAAGGGCGTGGGTGCCTCGGCACAGGTGTTCCTGACCGATCCCGACGACAAAGAGCTGTATGACCGTGTGTACCGCCTCTTTAGCGAGGCTGCCGCCTCTCAGCTCTACGGCTTTGAGCGTTGCTATACCAAGCAAGAGGCACAGAGAGAGGAGCATCTGTCGGGTGATTTCTCCTTTGTGCTGGAGTCTGACTCATTTACGTCCTTCAGTAGCAATATCTCCGATTCGTACTTTACCTCGTACGACCTTTCGGACTACCGTCTCGGCAGAGCCACGCACGGCTACCTGCCCGACAAAGGGCCTCAGCCCTGCATGCTGATGTTCGGCCCTGACTTTAAGGCAGGTGTCAGCATTCCTCGCCGTCCCACCGTGGACATGGCGGTCACCGTAGCCCACGTGATGGGCTGGTCCTTGCCAGATGCCCAGGGCGAGGTCATTCAAGAGGTTTTAGCATAACAAAGAAGGTGCTTTTCTGCATACAGGAAAGCACCTTCTTTGTTTTATGATACAAGCGATGACACGCAAGCAATGGCGATCTCTCGCTCCTTCTCTGTAATAGGCTCGTCAAGATCGTCAAACGCATCGCCCACCACGCTGTTACCCGTAAGGCTCGCATACCAAAGCAGAGCCAGGGCATACCTCCCTAGGCCACGGGTGGCATGAAAGGTATCACGGTGAATGCGGTCGATACCGCTTGAGAGCATAGCATCGAACAGCTCCCCGCCCCGTATGATGCCGTCAGCACCGATCTCTCCTTGTGCCATAGCATAGCTTGCCTTGATATCCTCAAGCATTTGGCGAGGCTCTGTATAGCCGTTGAGCTTCAACAGCTTCTCGCTGTCCCTCTCGTACGCCCACGTCTGAAACAGGATCTGCTTGGCACGGGGAACGTAGCGACGGATATAGGACGAAAGCTCGGCAAGATACGGCATAAAGGTGTCAAAGCAGGTCGAAGCGGCACTCTGCTGCTGAAGCGTCACGCAATCCCACGCTCGGTTGAGCAGGGCTTCCTTAAGGGAGACGTAAAAGCCCGTTTTCACACCGTTGACCTGAAGCTCATACACCCTACCCTCGGAGTGAAAATTGCGAAAATGCTTCTCAAAGCTACACCCGCCTATGTAGAGATTGGCCACATACAACGTCTCTCCTCTTGCTCGGGCAATACCGTGCAAATACCGTGTGGCGTCCTCCGAAAAGCTGTTTCCTATCGCTAAAATATTCATATTGTTCCCCTTTCCCTTACGTTTCAAGCTCCTCGTATATCTCCAAAAGCCGATCCTCGATCTCCCGAATACGGGTGTCAAGCTCCGAGGCTCGCACGTAATCGGTAGCGGCACTGCCGCATAGCTCCTTCTCTGCCTGCTCAAGCTCCGCTTCCAAGGCCTGCATCTCCTTCTCAAGGCGAGCACGCCTTGCCTTTTCCTTGCGTTGCTCGGCAGCATTCTGCTTGTTGCGCAGATATTGCTCCTTCTGCGTGGACGCTTCTTGGGGCTTTCCCACGGGCGAGGCATTCTGCCCCGGCTGCTCCCGTCTCTCTCGGTCAATACACAGCTCCCCATACGCCTGCCCCTTATGCAAGACGGCAAGCTCGGTATAGCGTCGGTCGGCCGAGGGCGTCATATCCAAAATCTTGGTAGCAAGCTTATCAATGAGGTAACGGTCGTGCGATACCGTCAGCACCGTACCGTCAAAGCTCTCCAACGCCTCCTCAAGGGCTTCTCTTGAATCGATATCCAAATGGTTGGTGGGCTCGTCCAGCACAAGCAGATTGACTTCGGAGAGAATCAGCTTGGCAAGTGTCAGGCGAGCGCGCTCGCCTCCGCTGAGTATATGCACACTCTTGAAAACGTCATCTCCCGTAAAGCGGAACATCGCCAAGGTGGAGCGCACCTTGTTTTCGGTCAGCCTCGGATAGGCATTCCAAAGCTCATCCAGCACAGTATTGCTATCGGTAAGATTTTGATTTTCCTGATCGTAGTATCCGACCTGCACGTTGTAGCCAAATTCCGCGTAGCCGCCTATGGGCGACAGCCGCCCGATGATCAGCTTGATCAGGGTAGACTTTCCGCATCCGTTCGGACCCACGATAAAATAGCGATCTCCCCGTCTGACCGAAACGCTCATATCCTCTATGAGCAACCTGCTTTGGGGATAGCCAAAGCTCAGATTGCGAACGTTCAGCACCTCGTTTCCCGAGGTCAGGGCGGTGGCAAAGCGCATGTGAATACCGCGAGGGGCTTCCTTGGGCTTCTCCAATCGCTCCATCTTATCCAGCATCTTCTGTCGGCTCTCGGCCGCAATGATGTTGCGCTCTCGGTTCCATGCCCTCTGCTGGGCAATATACGCCTCCTGGCGTGCGATCTCCCTTTGCTGATTTTGATAATGCCGCTCGGCGATCTCTCGGTCGATGCGGCGTTGTTCGGCACTCTGCGTGTATCCGCCCGTATAGAGCGACACACGCCCGTTCTCCATGCACAGAGTTTTGTTGGTCACACGGTCAAGAAAATAACGGTCGTGCGAGATCACGAGAAAGCAATTTTTATACGAGGCCAAATATCCCTCAAGCCACGTGAGTGTTTCGGTATCCAAATGGTTGGTCGGCTCGTCGAGAAGCAAAATGTCGGGCTCTCGGCACAGCTCACGGGAAATGGCAAGACGGGTGCGCTGACCGCCGCTGAGCGAGGAAAAGGGTCTGTACAGGCTATCCTCATCAAAGCCCATACGCATCAGAGTGGAGGCACAGCGGCCTCTGAATTCCATACCGCCCATCCGTATAAACTGCTCGTTGAGCGCCGTATACTCCGCCGCATACGATTCCTCGCTTCGGCCGTCCTCATACGAACGGTGTGATAGTACCTCGGAAAGCGCAGACAGCCGCTGCTCCATACGGCACAGCTCGTCAAACGAACGATACATCACCTCAATGGCACTTACGTCCTCGCCACAGCTCTCTACGTCGGAGAGCGAAAGAGCGCAATCCTGGCGCAGAATGCCAACCGTTTTATCCTTAGAGATAAACACACTGCCCTCACTCGGCTCTATCTCGCCGAGCAAAAGGCGAAGCAGGGTGGACTTTCCGCACCCATTCACACCGATGATCCCCACATGATCCTGCTCCTGCAGAGCAAAGGAGGCATCGGAAAACAGCACGTCGGCACCGTATGCCGCCGTTAGCTTATTGACACTTAAACAAATCATATATACTCCGCTTACAGCTTGATCTTGACCTCTACGGCCACGCCGAGAATGCGGGCCTCGCCCGCCTCAAAGTCATCGGTCGTAAGCTCGATGGGGTGGTAGGCCTCGTTTTCGGGCAACAGCGTAACAAGCCGCCCGTGCCGCTCAAACCGCTTGACCGTTGCACTGTCACCGCCCACAAGACATGCCACAACGTCTCCGTTTTGGGCATATTGCTGCTTGCGAAACAGCACAAGCGACCCGTGCACCATGCCGATATTCTTCATGCTGTCACCTAGAACCTGCAAATAAAAATACTCATCGGCATCCTCTACGTCGGCCAGCTCATGACCGAGCAGCGTCTCGTTGGTGATGATGGGGGAGCCCGCCCGTATCTCGCCGATGATGGGCACGGAACGCCCTGCTCTTGCGTATCCCGCCGAGGAATAG
>SVTU01000055.1 GCA_015063655.1 Oscillospiraceae bacterium | reverse complement strand
AGGCAGCGTCAAAATGAAAAAAATTGAAAAATATGGCATGAATCGTATAAAAATCCTTGAAAAAAAAGATATTATCGGTTATAATATAATGGTAGACTATTTTGCCTTGAGCAGAGATGGCGGAGAATGCTCCGTAATCTGTCAAGACGAGCCGAAGGGAGATATATCGTGTATCTGAAATCACTGGAGCTTCAGGGCTTTAAGTCCTTTCCTGACAAGACCAAGCTGACCTTTGAGGGCGGTTCTACCGTGATCGTAGGACCAAACGGAAGCGGAAAATCGAATATTTCGGACGCTATGCGCTGGGTATTGGGCGAGGTGTCCTCCAAGAGCATTCGAGGAACCAAGATGGAGGATATTATCTTCGGCGGTGCAGACAACCGCCGCCCCATGGGCTATGCTGAGGTATCGGTCACCTTTGACAATACGGGCATGATTGGTCGGCTTGACTGTCCGTATGACGAGGTCACGGTCACCCGTCGGTACTACCGTGCGGGAGAGAGTGAGTATTTTATCAACCGCCGTGCCGTGCGGCTGCGTGATATTTACGAGCTGTTCATGAATACGGGTATCGGGCGTGACGGCTATTCCATCATCGGTCAGGGTAAGATCGCCGAGATCATCTCCCGTAAGAGCGATGAGAGGCGCAGCATCTTTGAGGACGCCTCCGGCATTGCCAAGTACCGCATGAAGAAGAGCGAGACGGAGCGAAAGCTCAAGGCTACCGAGGAGAATATGACACGTGTGACCGACATCTTTGCAGAGGTCGAGGCGCAGGTCGGTCCCTTGGAGAAGGAAGCGCAGAAGGCCAAGCGGGCCATTGAACTGCTTGAGCTGAAGAAGCAGGTGGACGTTCAGCTTTGGCTGTTTGACACCGAACGTATCCGCACGGAGATCGCCAAGTCCGAGGAGGGCTTCCGTCATGCAGAGCTGGATCTGCAAACGGCGGAGAATTCCATCCGTGCCTTTGAGGTGCAGAATGCCCGTTTGTTTGAGGCGTCGCAGTCCAATAAGCTGGAGTCTGCCAAGATCCTTGGCGAGATCCGTGAATGCACCGAGCAAAACCACGCACTTGACAGTGAATATCAGGTGCGCAACAGCAATACAAGACACGCCGAGGAGATGGTGGCGCAAGCGCGGGGAAGCCTGTTCTCGGTGGAAAAATCCCTGGAGTCCGAGGCAGAGGCAAGTGAAGCACGTGCCCGCAGACTCGCAGAGCTTTCCGAGGCGTTGCACGCCCGCCGTGCCGAGCACGCCGAGGCAGAGCAGACGGTGCGTCAGTATGACGAGCAGATCCGAGAGACAGAGCTTGCGCTTGCGCAGGCCCTGGACGACGTCAAGCACCTGGAGGCTGAGGCGGTAGACGTGCGTGTGCGCATGTCGGTCATCGAGAATGCCCGAGCATCGGGTAGTGACCGCAACACCTCCATTCTGTCCGAATTGGAGAATTACCAACGGATTTCCGATGAGCTAAAGGCAAAATGCGAGATGGCCAACCGCGCTGTAGAGACCTACGCCGAAAAGATGAACGAGGTACAAGAGAGCATGGACGGCGAAAGGCAAACGCTATCGGCTTTGTATGCCGAGCGGGATGCCCTGTCGGAGCAGCAGAACGCCACCCGCCTGCGCTGTGATGCCACACAGCAGAGGATCGACACCTTCCGTGCTATGGAGGAGGCCCTTGAGGGCTATTCGGGAAGCGTGCGGTTTGTGATGAAGCAGTATGCAGAGAAGAGGATCACCGAAAGAGACGGCAGTCCCTGCGGCCGTATTTACGGACCTCTGTCCCGCATCATATCCGTAGAGGACCGCTATCTTACGGCGATTGAGACCGCTCTCGGTGCCGCCCTTCAGCACATCGTGGTGGAGGATGAGAGCGTGGCGAAGGCCGCCATGCACGCTTTGCGCCGTGCCGAGGCGGGACGTGCCACCTTCCTGCCCCTGACCTCGATGAAGGAGCAGACGGCAACAAAGGAGATGACGGAGGCCTCGGGCTTCCTCGGATACGTGGCTGTGGCAGACGAGCTGGTAACGGCAGACGGACAATTTCGCCACGTGCTGTCCAGTCTCCTCGGACGCACCCTGATCTTTGATACCATCGATCATGCTACCGCCATGGCCAAGAGCCTTGGCTACCGTGTGAAGGCGGTGACGCTGGACGGTCAGCAGATCAACGTGGGCGGCTCGTTTACGGGCGGATCGGTGCGCAAAAACGGCAACATTCTCGGCAGAGCGGGCGAGATCAAGCGCCTTGAGGCCGAGCTTGCCGACTTAGAGAAGGCCTTACATACCGTGGCGGCCAAGCATAAGGCCTTGGAGGATACGATCGCTCAGCACGAGGATACCGTATACGAGGCAGAGGAGAAGCATAAGCTGTTAGCGGTGATGCAGAACGCCGAGAGAGCCTCGGCCGAGCAGCTGACGGCAAAGCTTGACGCCAATGAAACGCTGATGGAAAAGCTTCGTACCGACTTTGAGGACATTGCAAGGCAAAAGGAGCAGTTAGATGAGGATATCCGTGCCTTGGAGGTGCGGGAGAAGGAGCTTGGTGTACAGATTGGCGAGATCAACGCATGGCGAAGCGAAAAGGATATCGCACGTGCCGAGCTTACCGACAGAAGAGGGGAAGCGGCAGACAGCGTAACAGCTCTGTTTATTGCCATCAGTGAGCTGCAAAAGGACGTGGAGACGGAAAACGCCATGGGCGATGAGACACGTGTCCGCATGGACGGCTACCTGTCGCAAAAGGCTGCTCTGGAGGAACGCATAGCCGAGCTGCGTGATAAGCTCGCCGCTTACGCCGAGGAGCAAAAGCGCAACCGTGAGGCGTATGCCGAGGGTGAGGCAAGGCTCTCGGGCCTGAATGCCGAGCGTGCCAAGATTGAGGAGGGCGGACTGGAATTTGAGCGTGCGCTCAACGAGGTCAACGCAAAGCTTCGTGACAAGATGTCGCAAAAGGAGCTGATTTTCCGTGATTACACCAAGTGGGAGAATAAGCTCTCCAATTTGCGTGATGAGCAGGACAAGCTGGCAAGCAAGCTGTACGATGAGCATGAGCTGACACGCAGTGATGCGGTGGCTCTGGGGTATCCCGCCATTGACGCTTCGATGCGCCCCGAGACGGCGCAGAGGCAAACGGAGTACCGCAATAAGCTTCGTGCCATCGGTAACGTAGACCTTGACGCCGTAAACAAATATAAGGAGGTCAAGGAGCGTTACGATTATATGGACGCCCAGATCAAGGATCTGTCAGCCGCTAGGGCCGATCTTCTCGATATCATCGGCAAGCTGGAGGGCGAGATGAAGACGGCCTTTGTGGAGTCCTTCAATCAGATCAACGAAAACTTTAACCGTGTTTTTGCCGAGCTGTTCGGCGGCGGCTCGGCCGAGCTTTCGCTGACCGACCCCGAAAACGTGCTGGAGAGCGGCATTGAGATCAAGGCCGCACCTCCCGGCAAGATCATCAAGAACCTTGTTCAGCTGTCAGGCGGAGAGCAGTCCTTTATTGCCATTGCACTGTTCTTTGCCATTTTGCAGGTCAACCCCACGCCGTTCTGTATTCTGGACGAGATCGAGGCGGCTCTTGACGAGGTGAACGTGGCACGCTTTGCGGAATACATCAAGAGATACGCAAGCGGTACGCAATTTATTCTGATCACGCACCGCCGAGGCACCATGGAGGCGGCCAACCGCCTGTACGGTGTCACCATGCCCGAGCGAGGCATTTCTAAGGTGCTGGAGCTGGATATTGGCAAGATTTCCAAGAAGGAAGGAGAAGACTGGGATGGCATTTTTGGATAAGCTGAAGGCAGGTCTTTCCAAAACCAAGCAAGCGATCTTCGGACAGATCGACGAGGTGCTTAAAAGCTTCGTCAAGGTGGACGAGGATCTGTTGGATGAGCTGGAGGAGCTGTTGATCTGTGCCGACGTGGGCGTTGGTGCCACGGAGGACATTATAGAGGAGCTGCGTGAGCAGATCAAGGACGGACGACTTAAGGAAAAGGATCAGGTGGTAACCGCCCTCAAGACCATTCTCTCGGATATGATCGGAGAGAGCGAGCCCTTGCATCTGGACACGACCCCCTCGGTTATTTTGGTTATTGGCGTGAACGGAGCGGGGAAGACCACCTCGATCGGTAAGATCTCCGCTCGCCTTATCGCTGAGGGGAAGCACGTGGTCGTGGCGGCGGCGGATACCTTCCGTGCGGCGGCGATCGATCAGCTTGCCGTGTGGTGCGAACGGTCGGGTGCTGAGCTTGTGAAGCAAAGCGAGGGAAGCGACCCTGCGGCCGTTGTGTTTGACGCCGTGAATTACGCCAAGAGCCGTCATGCGGACGTGCTGATCGTGGACACGGCGGGACGCCTGCACAACAAAAAGAATTTGATGAACGAGCTTTCGAAGATCAATCGTGTGATCGACCGTGAGCTTCCCGGCGCAGCACGGGAAAATTTGCTGGTGCTGGACGCCACCACGGGGCAGAATGCCATTCTTCAGGCAAAGGAATTCAGCAACAGTGCCGACATTACGGGCTTGATCCTCAATAAGCTGGACGGCACGGCCAAGGGCGGCATCGTGATCTCCATCAAGAAGGAGCTGGGATTGCCCGTGAAGTTTGTGGGCGTTGGCGAGAAGATCGATGACATGCAGGCGTTTTTGGCAAGCGAATTTGTGGATGCCCTGTTTGCCGCTGAGGGAGAATAAGCGCATGACGATCGTATTGGCATCAAGAAATCAAAAGAAGATCAAGGAGCTGCAAGCACTGCTCAGTGCCTACATCGAGGGCATCCGTATTCTGTCCCTTGACGACGTGGGTATCACCGAGGAGATCGAGGAGAACGGCAGCAGCTTTGAGGAGAATGCACTCATCAAGGCACGTGCGGCCGCTGCCTCGGGCTATATCGGTATGGCAGACGATTCGGGGCTGTGCGTGGATGCGCTTGACGGTGCGCCCGGGATCTATTCGGCACGCTATGCGGGCGAACACGGAGATGACGAGGCGAACAACGATCTGCTGCTTGAGCGTCTGTCGGCGTGCAAGGAGCGTACGGCACGCTTTGTGTGTGCCATGGCGTGCGTGTTTCCCGACGGCAGAGAGCCATTGGTGGTTCGGGGAGCGGCAGAGGGCGAGATCCTCTGTGCGCGCAGCGGCAAGGGCGGCTTTGGCTACGATCCGCTGTTCTATTATCCCCCGCTTGGGAAGACCTTTGGCGAGCTGTCGTCAACGGAGAAAAATGCGGTGTCGCACAGAGCAGACGCCATTCGCAAAATGGCGGCACGCCTGTCGGCCGTGACGGAAAGGACGTAAGATATGTTAACATCCAAGCAAAGAGCGATGCTTCGAAGTCTTGCCAGCAAGGAATCGGCTATCATGCAGATCGGCAAGGGCGGCATCAGCGATAATCTGATAAAAACGGTGTCGGATGCACTGGAGGCACGGGAGCTGATCAAGCTTGGGGTGCTGGAGACCTGCGAATACACACCGAGAGAAGCGGCCGATATGCTGGCCGAGACAACGGGAGCGGACACGGTGGGCGTGATCGGACGCAAGATCATACTGTACCGTGAATCGGTCAACCACAAAAAAATTGAGCTATGCTGACGGATAACAGACTGCGTGTCGGTATCTACGGCGGTACGTTTGCCCCCATTCACAGAGGGCACGAGCAGGCTGCCCGTGCCTTCATGGAGCAGATGAAGCTGGACATTCTGTATATCATTCCCACGTGTCTGCCCCCGCATAAGCAGATCGACGGGGCGGACAGCCCCATGCACCGCATGCGCATGTGCGAGCTTGCCTTTGAGGGCGTGGACGGTGTGATCGTCTCTGACGTGGAGATCCGCCGAGGCGGGAAAAGCTACACCTATGATACGCTGTGTGAGCTGCAGGGTGAGGATCGCAAGCTGTTTTTGCTGTGCGGAACCGACATGGTGCTGACCTTTGATCGCTGGTATCGCTTTGAGGACATTTTGAGCATGTGCCATCCCGTCTACGTCAGACGGGAGCGGGATGCGATCTTAGACACAAGGGTCGTATCCAAGATCACCGAATACTATCAAAAATACGGGGTGATGTTCCGTAAGATCCTGACAGAGCCTGTGGTGCTTGCCTCCACCGATATTCGGGAGGCAGTGAGGACGGGTCGGGATATTTCGGGTATGGTATCCCCCAAAGTGGAGCAATATATAAAGGAGAACGGGCTTTATGTTTGAAAACACATCCACACTGTCGGTAACGGAGCCGATGCTCACGGAGCTGAGAGCATCGCTTGCCGATACCATGTCCAAAAAACGCTATCGCCATACGCTGGCGGTGGAGGAGATGGTGCTGCGTCTTGGCGAGCTGTTCGTTCATGACGAGCAGATCATGCGTCTGCGTGCGGCGGCCCTGCTGCACGACATTACCAAGGAATATTCCGTTGAGCAGCAGCTGGCGCTGTGTGCTGCCTACGGTATTCGCGTGTCGTCCATCGACATGTATGCCCCCAAGACCTTTCACGCACGCACGGCGGCTGCCGTGATCCCCGACCGCTATCCCGACTTTGCCGATGACACCGTGATCAAGTGTGTTCGCTGGCACACCACGGGGCATGCGGGCATGACCACGTGTGAGAAGCTGGTGTACTTAGCGGACTACATCGATATGTCACGTGAGTTTGAGGACTGCGTGCGCCTCAGAGACTTTTTCTTCTCTGCCGACCCGCAGATGATGAGCCGTGACGACAGAAAGAACCATCTCAGAGAAACGCTGATCCTTTCATACGATATGACCATACAGGCACTGATTCGGGAAAAAACGCCCATCAGTCCCGATACCCTTGCGGCTCGCAACGAGCTGATCTTGCGCAGGGAGCAGGCAGGCTTGTAACGCGCGACACCCTCGGTACATATATCGGGAGGTGTTGTTATGAAAATGCAAGCCATTGTTGGCATGTTACTTGCTGTTTGTATCGGTGTGTCACTTGTCGCCTGCGGCGGACGAGAGCCGATAAAGGATACGGCGTCGAAGGTTGAGGGGCGACAGGCAAGACCGCTTCGCATTTTGGTGGTGGGCTGTGACGATGCCGCCTCGCTGTGTGACGTGATGCTGCTGCTCAAACTCTCGGATACGGGGGCTGATATCGTACAGCTCCCCCGAGACACCTACGCTTCGTATACGAAGGGGAGCTACCGCAAGCTCAACGGTGCGTTGCGCACCCTTGGGGATATGCCCTCTCTTTGCTCGTTTTTGGAGGATACCCTCGGGACGGACATTGACGGCTACGTGCGTATGGATACCGAGGCGTTTTGCTCGGTGGTGGATGCCGTTGGCGGCGTGACCGTGACGCTGCCGTGTGAGATGCGCTATACCGATCCCGAGCAGGGGCTGACCATAGCACTCCCTGCGGGAGAACAGCATCTGGACGGCGAGAGGGCGTTGCAGTTTGTGCGCTTCCGCTCGGCCTACGTGCGGGGAGATCTTGGGCGTCTCGATGCCCAAAAGATCTTTCTCTCTGCCTTTTTGCGGCAGGTCAGGGAGAGGCTGACGCCCATGGGGACGATACGGCTCGTCTGCTCGCTGATGGGCAAGCTGCATACCGATCTTTCCGTGGCAGAGGCGATTTCCGCCGTGCGTCGGGGCTTGGCTCTGCCGCCCTCGCAGGTGCGCATGGTCACGCTGCCGGGGCAGGATGCGCAGATGCGGAGCGGAGCTTGGTTTTACTTTGTGTCCCGTCCGTCTGCGCTGAAGGTCATACGGGAGCATATCGACGGTGACGTAACCGAGGAGTGCTTTGATACGGACCGTGTGCTTTGCTCGGGCAGTATGTCCTCGTATTACGGGGAAGAGGTGTGCTACACCGTGCATACGGCTGAGGAGGCCAACACGGAGGGCATTGAGATCGAAAGAACCAAAAAAGCATCTTGACAAACACGGTGCTTTGGATTACAATATAATATACGTGTTAGTTTGACAGAAGAAAGGAAGCTATCCATGAACGAAACCGAAATGAAGGACGTATTGCCGTCCTTGGCAGAGGCCGATGCTCGAGCGCTTGCTATGGCGATCGCCGACGTGCTGGATGCCAAAAAGGCAAAGGATATCAAGGTATATTACGTGAAGGAAAAGACCGTCATCACCGAATATTTTGTGGTTTGCTCGGGTAATACGGGCACGCAGGTCCAGGGTCTTGCGGGCGAGGTGGAATATAAGATCGGTGAGCGTGGCGTCACACCCTATCTTGTGGAGGGACGTGATAACAATGCGTGGATCTTGGTGGATTACAGCCACGTGATCGTTCACGTATTCAGCCGTGAGGCAAGAGAGTTTTACAATTTGGATCGCTTGTATGAGGATACCGAGGTCGAAAGAGCCGCCTCGGAGGATTGAGAAGGACAACGAAAACGAAAGGTTTTTACGGATATGAAGTACAATTTTAGTGAGATCGAAAAGAAGTGGCAGCAGAGATGGGAAAGCGAGCATGCCTTTGAGGCACAGGACGGCTCGGATAAGCCCAAGTTCTTTGGCCTTGTTGAGTTCCCGTACCCAAGCGGTTCGGGCATGCACGTGGGGCATATCAAGGCGTATTCGGGACTTGAGGTCGTGAGCCGCAAGAGACGCATGCAGGGCTACAACGTGCTGTTTCCCATTGGCTTTGATGCATTTGGTCTGCCCACGGAGAATTCTGCTATCAAGTTTAACACCCACCCCAGAATTCTGACCGATGCCAATATCGAGAAGTTTACGGGACAGCTCAAGCGTGTGGGATTCTCCTTTGACTGGACAAGA
>SVTU01000054.1 GCA_015063655.1 Oscillospiraceae bacterium | reverse complement strand
CGTAGGCCTCATTGGCAAGGGCATACGGAACACCTGCCCTTGGCAGTCGGCGCAGGATCAGCACCATATCCAAAATACGTGACAGCCCCATCAAGGCAGAGCCGACGGTGATGGGCAGACCCAAGGCAAGCAGGCTTCCAAGCTCCGCTCCTTTCGTGGCCCGCCGAATGCCCCGCACACAGCGGTCACGGCGATAAGACACGTACAAATAGAGGGCTGACAGCATCGCCCCGATGCTGACGCCGAGAATGGCATAAGCTGAGCAGGCGGAAAGCGGCAAGCCTCTTTCCCTGCCCCATGCGGCAAGCCCCACGCCGAACACAAGCTTTCCCAAGGCCTCCACGACCTGCGAGAGCGCCACGGGGAGCATACGCCTCACACCCTGAAAATACCCCCGCATGGCACCCGAGGCACACACGAAGAGCAAGGCGGGGGCTACGTACGCAAGGCCCTGCGCCGAGGCAGGATTGCCCAGCATGTGCGTGATCGGCTTGGCAAAGGCACAAAGAAAGACGCTTCCCAAAAAGCCAAAGCAAAGGAAAAGGCGCATCGCCCCCGTCTGCAAACGGGCGATCGCTTCCCCGTCGCCCCTTGCGTCTGCCGAGGCGATCAGCACCGACAGGGCCGTGGGCATGCCCGCCGTAGCCAGCACGCACAACAGCGCATAGACCTCGTATGCCGCATTAAAATACCCCATGCCCTCCGCTCCGAGCAAGGACATCATAGGGATCTTCAAAAGCAGTCCCGACAGCTTGACCAAAACAGCCGACACGGACAAGACCGCCACGCCAAAGCCAAAGCTACCCGCCGTATATCTTCCTCGATGCTTCATACGAAAACCGCCTTTCCTGCCACCGATAGGCAAGAAACAGCGTTTATAGCCAAGACTCTTGCCCTTTACTCACACACACTTTACCTTATTCAGTATCTTGGCAAAGTATACGTATGTAAGCAAAGGGCAAAAAAGGTGTCAAATAAACTCATGGAATAAGGAATCAGCGGACAAATACGCATCCGTGATGCCCTCGATCCCCACTAAGCGAGACAAAAGCAGCTCTGCCGTCTCCTTCTTCCCCGAAGCTTCCGACACACCCACAAGGAGCGGACGGACATGGGGTGCTAAGAGATGAAGCTCGCAGTCATAGGTCGCATCGATCTGATACTCGCACACGTTCATATACGGAAAGATGGACGCTTCCTCATTGGCTCTGACGTTATCCCACAGGCGAAGCGTATCCTCTGCCGAGGTGTTGCGGAAGCGGGCATCACGCACAAGGCGGCGCAAGAGCCGAAGCTCGTTTGGCTCAAATCGGCTGTCCTCCACCCATACCTCACTCTTTGGGGCAATGAAGATCCCGCACATGCCCTCACGGGCAATGATCGCTCTGACCTCGGGATACAGCACCTGTATGCCCTCGAAGAGCAGCACGTCTCCCTCTCGGCAGACAATCTCCCGCATAGCCACCCGCTCGCCCCGCACAAAATCAAACACGGGGACAGTCAAGCGCTCGCTTTTTCCGATCCCCTCGCACATTCCCGCCAGGGCAGGAAGATCGATGGTGTGGACCGAATCATAGTCAGGCATATCGTTTGCATGGCGTTCTCTTTGATGCAAATAACTCTTATCGTAATAAAAATCATCGATCGAAACGGTATGTACTCGCTTTCCCGCCTTTGAAAAGGCTTCCAAAAGCGCCTTGGCCGCCGTGGTCTTGCCCGAACAGGTAGGTCCGCACAGCCCCAGCGTATGCACGCCCGTCTCTTGCCCGACAATGGCGTTTACCGTTTGTGTGATCCTTGTGCGCATGTCACGGTCACATGCATGCACAAACGCTTGCTTGTCTTTCTCCGAATGAAACGTCCTTGGTGAATATCCCTTCATATAGCACCTCCGTATCCATAGCGGTAAAAGGTCAGTCTTCCTCTGTCAGCTTATGCTCCGCATAAAAGGTGAGTGCGGCTCTTCGAAATTCCTCCGTTCTGTCCTCACCCAGATATTCATACGGGTATTTTTGATGAAACAGCCTCTCGATGTTCTTTTTGCAATCCACCCGCCCCGCATTGTCAAGCAGCTTGGTCACAGCCCCTGCTCCTGCGGCAAAGATGGAATGAAGCTCCTCCATCATATAAATATTGTAACGTCCCTCGTGTCCCTCAAGAGAGAAGCCGACGTTTTCGTAGTTTCCCACGGTATTCTTTTGCCTATACATATAATATGGCAGATATCCGTCTTGTATCGCCTTGATCTGCGAATAATCCACACATTTTCCCGCATCGCCGCCGCGCACCGAATACACCTTGGCGTTACGGCGCAATATTTCAGCCGATTTCTTCACGCAGAAGGTATGCATGGTGATGTTTTCGGGGCGAAGCTCAAGAATACGGTCAAAGGAAGCGGAAAAGATCTTGAAGGTATCGGCAGGCAGTCCTGCGATCATATCCACGTTGACGGTACGAATGCCCGACTCCCTTGCCACCTCGTAGGCACGGAAGAACTGCTCTACGGTGTGATTTCGCCCAATGCCAGACAGCACCTCGTCGCACAGCGATTGCGGATTGACGCACACGCGGGTCACGCCGTATGCCTTGGCAACGGCAAACTTCTCTGCGGTGATGGTATCGGGGCGGCCCGACTCCAACGTATATTCCTCCAGGGCCGAAACGTCGGTCAGCGACGCCACGCATGAGAGCAGACGGCGAAGCTGATCTGCCGATAGAATGGTAGGTGTGCCGCCGCCGATATAGACGGTCTTGACGTTCAGCCCAAGCTCCCGAATGGTACGGAAATTGGACTCGATGTCAAGAAGCAAGCGCTCCAGATATTCGGGGATCAGATCAAGCAGTCTCTTTGACGTATAGGACACAAAGGAGCAATAGGTACAGCGTGAGGGACAAAACGGAATGGATATGTAAACGCTGCAATCCTTGGGGGATGGCGTGCCGCATATCCGCTTTTCATTGAGTGCCACGTCCACCGCCAATGCCGCCTTCTTGGGCGTTACGAGATAATCGGTGTTCAGTATCTTCTTGACACGGGTCTTGCTGATGCCCGTATCCAACAGCTCGGTTGCCACCTTGGACGGACGCACGCCGATCAGCATGCCCCACGACGGGCGATAGCCGATCAGTTCTCCGCACGAGGCAAGGATCGCCGAGCCAACGGCAAGCTTTAATGTGCGCTCGTCGGGACGCTCCGCCATACGCGGCACAGAGCGGGTAACGCTGACCTCCTTATCCTGGAGCTTGACACGGGCGTATGCCGTGATCTCGCCCTCTCCCTCGGTGGTGCTTAAAAACAGCGAGGGGGTCTCGCCATTTTCCTCTTCTCCCTCGCCAAATTTCTCGCCCGGGAAAAAAATCATACACAGCGTTTGCACGTAATATTTATTGATGGGTGAAACCAAGGTGATCTTCATATGGTTGCCCCTCCTTGCTTTTTCTGTAAAACGCCACTCTCCATATCAATGGTAACGGGTCCGTCCGCCACCATATCGATGGCCATATGCGCACCGAATATTCCCGTATCCACGTGCGCCACCTCGGCACGCAGTAAGGACACGAAATACCGATACAGCTTATCGGCACGCATTGGTGCGGCGGCCTGCATATAATCGGGTCTGTTCCCCTTTTTGTAATTCGCCATCAGGGTGAAATTGGAAACAGCCAATATCTCTCCGCCGATATCCTTGACCGACAGATTCATTTTATCGTTTTCATCGGTAAAAATGCGCAATCCCGTAATTTTTTTGGCAAGCAGGCGGGCATCCTCCTCGGTGTCCTCTTGCGCTACGCCAAGCAACAGCAAAAGCCCCTGCCCGCACGAGCCGACACACGCACCGTCCACGTACACGGACGCACGGCTCACCCTCTGGATCACACATTTCATACCGCTTCCTCCCTTACATAAAGCCTCGTTCCACGTCGATCACACCGTCAAGCCCCTTGAGGCGTGACACGATAGAATGATAATGCTCTACGTTCTTACAACTGATTTTTAGATTGATACAGCTGAGGCCCTGAGCGGACGTGCCCGTATTCATCTGCAAAATAAACACACGCATATCCGAGAGTGCCACCGAAACAGCCGCCAAGATACCGATACGGTCCTCGACCGTCACCTTGATCTGTGCCTCGTACAGGTCATTGTCCGTGCCGCTTCCCGCTCCCGTTTCCCAATGCGCCTCTACGTAGCGAGAGGCATTTTCGGGATTGGCCCTGCCAAGCGTAACGTTGGGGCAATCGCTCTTGTGTATCGAAATGCCATACCCCTTGGTGATAAAGCCCACCACACTGTCTCCCGGCAGAGGGTTACAGCAACGGGCAAACTTAACGGAGCAGCCTCGCTCGCCGTCCACCACGATGCCGCCGCCCGCACGCAAATTCTTTGGCGGGGCCTTGGTCACAACGGGCATCACGGGTGCCTCCTCCGCTGCCATCTCAGGCTCGGGGGCCTTGACGGTGCGTTCAAACTCATCCTTTAGCTTATTGGCCAGCTTAGAGAGCGTAATACCGCCGTAGCCCAGGGTATTGTACAGGTCATCGGCACTCATAAAGCCGATCTTCGAGCCAACCGCCGCTACCACGTCGTTGCGCTGCGTGTCGGTATAGGCTCTGCCGTATTTCTTAAATTCTCCGTCAATGATCGCCTTACCCGTAACGATATTGTCGGATCGCTTCTCCTTCTTGAACCAGCTTCGGATCTTGGTTCTCGCCTCGCTCGTTTTCACGATATTGAGCCAATCTCGGCTGGGGCCCTTAGAGGACGATGCGGTCAGGATCTCAATGATCTCTCCGTTCTTCGGGGCGGTATCGATCGGCACGATCATGCCGTTGATCTTCGCACCCACCATGCGGTTGCCAACACCCGAGTGAATGGCATAGGCAAAGTCGATCACGGTTGAGCCTTGAGGCAGAGCGATAACGTCGCCCTTCGGGGTAAAGACAAACACCTCGTCGTGGAAAATATCGGTTTTGAGGGCGTTCATGAACTCGTCGGGGTCACGTGCCGCATCCTCGGTCTCAACCAGGCGTGCCACCCACTCCAGCTTCTTGTCCATCTCTTCCTTGGACTTTTCGCCTGACTTATATTTCCAATGCGCCGCAATGCCGTATTCCGCCACGTGGTGCATTTCCCACGTGCGGATCTGCACCTCAAACGGAATACCGTCACGTCCAATGACGGTCGTGTGCAGAGAACGGTACAAATTGGGCTTAGGCGTAGAGATATAATCCTTAAAACGCCCAGGGATAGACTTAAACATCTCATGGATCAAGCCAAGTGCCGTGTAGCACTCCAGCTCGGTATCCACAATGATGCGCATGGCATAGAAATCGTATATCTCGTCAAAACTCTTGTTTTGGTTATACATCTTGCGGTAAATGCTGTAAACCGACTTGATGCGCCCCTCCAGTGTAAAATGAATGTCATTTTCCGTCAGCCGCTCCGAAACCAATGAGCGTATGTTTTCGATCACGCCGACGTTCTCACCGTATTTTTCATCAATATAGTGCTTGATCTCCTCATAGCCAATGGGATCAAGATAGGACAAGCCGAGATTTTCCAGCTCCAGCTTGATCTTCTGGATACCCAGTCTGTGCGCCAGGGGAGCATACACCTGCATGGTCTCCAGTGCCGTTGACCGTCTCTTGGGGTCGGGCTTCACAGACAGGGTGCGCATATTGTGCAGACGGTCGCACAGCTTGATAAAGATAACACGGATATCCCGAGACATGGCAAGAAGCATCTTGCGAATATTCTCGATATGGGCCTCCTCCTTATCCTCCAGCTGCAGATCGGTCATCTTGGTCAAGCCATCCACCAAAACGGCAACGTCCTCGCCAAAGAGAGAGGATATCTTGCCAAGGTCCGTCTGCTCGGCGCAATCCTCCACCGTGTCGTGAAGTAAGGCGGCACACACGGAATCGGTATCAAGCTCCAGCCCCGCCACGATCTTAGCCACCTCAAGCGGATGCGAGATATACGGCTCGCCGCTCACACGAAACTGTCCCTCGTGAAGCTTTAAGGCATACTCGTATGCTCGTCTCACTTTATCTATATCGTATTTTTTTGAAGTTGCCTGCAAGGCCTCCACAAGCCTGCAAAACTCTGTATACGCCTCGTATGCCATACTGTAACCTTTCTTTTGCCCTGCGTGGGCAGACGCTGCCTCAGTGGTGCGTACGGTCGATGCAACGCCCCTTCAGCTTTTTCAAAATTGAGGATTTTTCGATATTGGTCTTCCCTGCCTTGTATTCGATCTCAAAGTGGAAGATATCGCTGCCCATCTGCTCGATTCGGCAGATCTCCAGCTCGTTCATGATCTCCAAAATATACCGAAGCTTAACGTAAGGAATTGGCCGTGTGTCGCCCTGATTGACCAGGCGAAGCAGGGTCTTGGCATCCATCACGGTCGTTCCGCAACGGTATTCCTTGCGCAAGGCTGTATAAACGGTTGCAAAATCGTCACGGTCGGGCACAATATCCTCACGCTCGGTAAAGGTTGCCCCCGCGCGGATCTCTTCATATCTGACCCTACCCTCGGTAATGCTCCTCTCAAAGCTCTCCGAGGCACGCACGTCCTTAATCAGCATCTGCACGGTGCGAACGTTTCGGTAATCATTGATATCCACCTGGTACATCACGTCGATGCGGTCGCCAACGTCAAAGGAAAGCTCGGAGGCACTCACACCAAAGTACATGCCACTCATCATCACACCGCTCTTCTCCAGAATGAGCTTTGTGTGTCTG
This sequence comes from Oscillospiraceae bacterium, assembly GCA_015063655.1. Lineage (GTDB taxonomy): Bacteria > Bacillota > Clostridia > Oscillospirales > CAG-272 > HGM12713. Next base: position 2,049 of record SVTU01000054.1, on the reverse strand, counting down.
CCGCCGCCAATGGACATGATGCGCTGTACGGTCACGTCACGGGATACAAAGCTTGGCGTGGGATTGCCCACACCGTAAGGCTCCAGCAACAGCAGCTCCTCGGCAAAGGGCAAGGTAAGCTCCCGAAGGCTCAGCTCGCAATCCGCCTCCACGTGCACACAGAAGGCAGACTCGTCAAGGCTCTGTAACGCATATTCGTTCAGCTTCTTACGGAACGCCTCTACGTTTGCACGGCGAATGGTAAGACCTGCCGCCAGCTCGTGGCCGCCAAATTTTTCAAGCAAGTCCTCACAATGGCTCAACGCCCCTACAAGGTTCATACCCTTGATACTGCGCCCCGAGCCCTTGCCGAGGTCCATACCGTCCTTTTCCGCACTCTCCCCGTTACCGTACGAGATCAGAATGGACGGCAAGCCGTATTTCTCGGTAATACGAGAGGAAACGATACCGATAATGCCCTGCTGCCAGCCGTCGTGATCCAGCACGATCACACGGTCACGCTCGGGCACGTAGGTTCTCTCGATCATATCATACGCCTCTTCGGCGATCTTATTCTCCTCGATCTGCCGACGACGGTTGATCTCACAAAGCTCATCGGCACTGCGCTTGGCCTCGGCAGGGTCATCGGCAAGCAGGAGCTTCACCGCCAGAACCGCATCGCTGATACGGCCTGCCGCATTGATGCGGGGGGCGATACCAAAACCGATAAAGCCCGAGGATATTTTTCTCTTTTTCGTCTCACCCGAGCCATCCTTTGAGGAGGGTGAGGCCGCCTCGATCAGGGCGGCAAGTCCCGGGCGCTCGGTGCGCTCGATGAGGCGCAGACCCATGCCCACGATCAGTCGGTTTTCATCCGTCAGAGGCATAACGTCCGCAATCGTGCCGATGGCGGCAAGATCGGCATACGCAGCGCAAATACGGCGCACACCGTTGATCACAGGCTCACCCTGCTTGCGACACAGCGTCATCTCGCAGGCACACACCAGCTTAAACACCACACCAACGCCCGCAAGATCAGAAAAGGGGTACGAGCAGTCGGGACGATGAGGATTGACCACCGCACAGGCGGGTGGAAGCTCGGGGCGGCACTCGTGGTGGTCGGTCACGATCACATCCACGCCAAGGCTCTCGGCATATGCCACCTCGTCCAGGGCGGTAATGCCCGTATCCACGGTAATAATAAGCGTTGCCCCGTCGGCGGCGATGGAATCGATGCCCTCGGCCGACACGCCGTAGCCCTCGCCGTCTCTTTTGGGGATCTTGATGCCAACGTCGGCACCCCGTCCCGTCAGGTACAGATACAGCATGGTCACCGACGTGACACCGTCCACATCATAATCACCGTATATATATATTTTTTCCTTGTTCTCGATGGCACGGTCGATGCGTGCTACGGCGATGTCAGCGTCTTTCAAAAGGAACGGATCGTAAAAGTCTGCCGTCTCAAAGCGAAGGAAGCGTCCCGCCGCCTCTGCCGTGCGGTAGCCTCGGTTATACAGCAGCACGGCAAGCTGCTTCGAAACGCCCAGCGTGTGGGCGATCTCTTCCGTTACCGTCTGTGCCTTTGGCGTATCCTCAAACCGCTCCGACCATATCCTTTCCTTATTTACGTGCTCCATGTGTATTGCCTTTCTATCTTTTCTTACAAGCTCTTATTCTGCCTTGCAGGGGGCAAAGCGTGCCATCAGCGACAGTGCCGTTTTGATACCGTCCACAGCGGCACTTGTGATGCCGCCTGCGTATCCTGCCCCTTCTCCGCACGGATAAATGCGGTCGTGCCCAAGCGCGGTCAAGGCATCCGTTCGCAAAATGCGAACGGGGGCACTGGTTCTTGTCTCCACACCCGTCAGGATGGCGTCCGCTACGGCAAAGCCCGTAAGCTTTCTGTCAAACGAGGCAAAGCCTCGCCGCAGATTGTTCGTAATGCTCTGTGGAAACAGCGTATCCAATCGGGCAAGCGTGACCGCCCCTTGGCGGTACGTGGGGAGAATTCTTTTCGGCTCGCTTCCCCCTCTGCCCTCCATAAAATCACCTAAGGTCTGTACGGGC
>SVTU01000053.1 GCA_015063655.1 Oscillospiraceae bacterium | reverse complement strand
TGGCACAAGACAGCAGGTAAAAAAGCAACACAATACAGCGCAAAAGGTAAAAAAACGAACTTGTTGTCAAAAAGGACAGCAAGCCTGCTTATTTTCTTCCCTGCTCCTCGGCCGGGGTTTTCCCGTAACGGCTTTTATAGGAACGGCAAAAATAACCCACATCGCCGAAGCCGCTCTCCTCGGCAAGCTCCCCTATACGAATACGCCTGTCCGAAAGCAATACGTTTTGTGCATACTGCAAGCGCATCTCCATCAGGCATGCAAACACCGTTTTTCCGTATTGCGCCCGAAAATCGTGGCACAGCTTGGAGACCGAAACGCACGCCCTCTTAGCGAGCATCTCCAAAGTCAGCTTTTCGGAAAAATGAGTGTGAAGATACGACAGAACGCCGTCAAGATAGGTTTCTTCCCTCGCCGTTTGCGAGAGGAATTCCACAAAAAAGGCATAACACAGAGCTGACCCCTTTCCCAGATTCTCCGCGCAGTACGCCTCCATAATCTGCCTTGTCTTATTGGTATACCATTCGACGTCTGTCCCTTGGAGCAACAGCATGCCGTTTGGCGCCAGTGCGCCAAGGGCATCGGCCGTGTCCCCCTTAACGGTAAGGAAGCCGCTGACAAGTCCTCCCTCATCATAATACGCTGCCGCCTTCCCCACCGCCAAGTAAAATGCCGTTCCCTCAGCAAGAGAATATGTCTGACCGTCACACACCAAACGGCCGTGTCCCTCTACAATCCACAGTATTTGGTGAACCGGTGTGCGCCCCTCGGCGCGCACAACCGTCTCTTGCGTATGCCGTATGCTGGCCGAAAATAATTGAATGGGATACCGAGCCGCAGAGGGCGAAACGGTATAGGTATATATCGATCTCATGCTCGTCTCCTTTTGCAAGATATTTCAATAGCAATGCAATATTATACATTTACATCGTCATATATGTGCAATATAATTATATTAGCACAATAATCAAAGAAAATCAACCCCAAGGAGGCACATTATGAAAAAAATTGGTATTTCCGAGAATTGGCTATTCCGAAACGAATCACATAAAACGCCGTATGAGCATGTAGATCTCCCCCATGATTACCAGATATTCCAGAAGCGTGACCCGTCACTATCCCCGAGCAACGGCTTTTATCCCGATACCGTCGGTCGCTACGTCAAGCACCTGACGCTACAGGGGGGCAAGCACTACATTCTCAACCTTGACGGAGCGTATATGTGCGCACACGTCACCTTCAACGAGCATCAGCTTGCCATGCATCCACACGGCTACACCCCCTTTCTTGTGGAGCTGACAAAGCACGTGCGCCCCTCGCTTTCCAATAAGCTGGTCATTGCCACGCATCCGCTTCCCTTCTCCTCCCGCTGGTATTCAGGCAACGGCCTGTACCGTGACGTCTTTTTGTGGGAGGGCGGAGAGGTCCGCATTGAGCCGTGGGATCTGTTTGTTTCCACCGAGCAGGCTGACGAGGAAAAGGCCACGCTTCTGCTGCAATATGACGTCAGCGCCGATGAGGACGCCGACGTCAGCCTGTGCTTTGCCGTATATGATGGCGACACCGTGCTTTGCCGTGAGGAAACGGACCTGCACGTTACGGATAAGGAGAAAACGCACGGCACGCACCGCCTGACCGTCTCCTCTCCCCGCCTTTGGTCGCCCGATACGCCCCATCTGTATACGCTCGTTACCACCGTCAAAAAGAACGGTGAGGTCACCGACACCTGCGAGAACGCCTTTGGCATCCGCACGGTCAGTGCCAATGCCGAGCAAGGCTTGCTTCTTAACGGCAAGCCCATCAAGCTGAGGGGCGGATGTATTCACCACGACCACGGCGAGCTGGGTGCCGCCGCCTATCCCGACGCCGAGGAGCGCAAGCTTCGCATTCTCAAGGAGGCGGGCTTCAACGCTGTTCGCACCGCTCACAATCCGCCCTCTCTGGCGTTGTTGGAAGCCTGTGACCGCTTGGGCGTAATCGTCATGGACGAGGCCTTCGACTGCTGGAATCTCGGTAAGCCCCTGTACGATTACCATCTCTTCTTTGCCGATTGGTGGGCACGGGATATATCCTATATGGTGATGCGTGACCGCAATCACCCCTGCGTATTCAGTTACTCCATCGGAAATGAGATCTTGGAGATCAACGGCACGGGCGATATGGCGGCATGGAGCCGCCGCCTGAGCGATGAGATACGCAAATACGACACCACCCGCTTTGTTACCTCAGCACTCCAAAAGGGCTTTGTCAGACGCAACAGACCCGAGGATATTGACCCCGAGGAGTATCGGGATTACGTGCAAGCCACCTTCCGTGACGTCACGGACGAGCAGATCAACGCCATCACCCTTCCCTACGAGGAGCCGTTGGATATCGTGGGCGTCAACTATTACCGCAAAAAATATCTCTTTGAGCACGAGATGTACCCCAACCGTGTGCTTTGGGGCAGTGAGACACGCCCCCTGTTCTTCTATGAATCCTGGAAGCTGACCGAGGAAAGCCCGTATATTCTGGGCGACTTCACCTGGACCGCCTACGATAACATGGGCGAGGTGGGAGCAGGGCGCTTTGGCTGGCTGCGCAACGACGACACGGGTGGCAAGCTCTCTTTGGCTCCGTATCCCTGGCGCAACTGCTTCCAGGGCGACCACGACCTGTGCGGCTTCCGCCGTCCGCAATCCTATTTTCGTGAGGAGCTTTGGCGAAAGAACACCGCCCCCCGCATCTTTGTTACACATCCCGAGCATTTCGGCGAGCCCTTCTTCGGCACACGCTGGCATTGGCACGACGTGGAGGAATGCTGGACCTTTGACGACCGATACGTAGGGCGTCCCATTGAGGCCGAGGTCTACACCACAGCCGATCGCATCGTATGGTACGTCAACGGCGAGCAGGTAGGAGAAAGCGTGCCCAAGGACGGCATCGCTACCGTACAAACGGTATATCAAACGGGATATATCCGTGCCGTGGCCTACCGAAACGGCGAGCCCTATGCCGAGCATACGCTCGAAACCGTAACACCTGCCTGTGCGCTCAATATCCGTGCCGAGCGTGATACCTTCTTGGCTGACGGACGCTCGCTGTGCTTCCTTCCCATCACGATGGTGGATGCCAAGGGACGCCACGTGTTCTGCGAGCCGCACGAGATCACCTGCCACGTGCTTGGCGGCGAGCTGCTTGCCGTATTCAGCGGTGACCCGAAATCCGAGGATGACCCCGCCTCCCCCTCCTGCCACACCTTCCGAGGCTCGGCTCTTGCCGTGGTGCGCACCAAGACTCCGGGAACGGTCACCGTCACCGTTTGCGCCGACGGCCTTGCGGGAAGCACTGTGACCGTAACGGCACTTCCCAAAAACGAATAACGGGGCTACCTAACAATAGAGGCTGTTTCAAATGCGTTAAAGCATTTGAAACAGCCTCCTTTACGTTACTTCAGTTTTCTTTTTGCCTTGCGCTGCTTGCGTTTTTTGCCCACAAGCACGAGAGCAAGAACGATCATCACAATGAACAGAACAACGCACACCATCGGCAAAGCAAAATCCTTTGCCACCGTGGCCATGGCATCGGCCTCTCCGATGCCCGCCGTATACTCGGGCTTGATGGTGTGATACATGGCGGTATACGTCACGTCTCCCGTCACAAGTCCCAGCATCGGCGACCATGACATAAAGGTGTAGATAAAGCCGTCTCGCTCAAAGCTCAGCTCGACCTCGGGGGGCGTGACCGTATCGCCCATGCGGTACGGCACGGCGGCGATCTCCTTGCCGTCCACCACAAACCGAACCGTATACATAATCTCCTCAAAGGCAAAGCGGAGCGTGATAGGACATGCGGGCATCTCAAACGATTTGGCGTCTCCAAGAGTAATCTCCTCTCCCGTGTCCGCACGAACCATCACGGCACTCGCCAGGCGGTAGCCGTCTGCGGGATACACCAAGAAGGACAAGGTCTCCCCCGCCATCGCCGTGGTGTGTGACAGCACGGCGTTGCCGTTTTTGTCGGTCTTGAGCGTCACCGCATACCGACGTGTCAGCTCAAAGCGATTGAGGTCAGTCACAGCGAAAACAAGGCCCGATTCATCGGCCGTGAACGGAACAAGTCGGCGCACGCCGTTTTCCCTCACCGCATACAGGGCAAGTCCTTCGCCGGCGGCATCGGCCCCGACAAGACGTATCCGCACGCCGTCTGCACTCACCGCACGCCCGTCGGCGTCAAGCAGTGTCAGCACAAGAGCCGTCAGCACGTCCTCTCGGCGTGTGGTGTCCAGCTCCAGCGTCTTAAGACCTGCCTCGGCAAGGGCAGCCACCGTCTCCTTCTCCGCCGTGAGCGTAATGCCGTCCAACGTCAGCGTCAATCGGCGTCCCTCGGCGGCGGCAAGCTGTACAAGGCCCGCAAGCTCCGCCTTCGGTGAAGCCGAGCTTAGCACGTAGCCGTTTCCGTACAGTGAAAGCGTTACCCCACGCTCGGCACTCGCCAGCACAGTCCTTTGATACTGTGCTATGTAGGTGACGTTAGACCTGACCTCCCCCACCTGCTCCGACCAACCGATAAAGCGGTAAAGCTCGGTGCCGTCACGCTCCTCGGGTGTCACGTACGGGGCGCTCGGTGTTGCCCCGTATTCGTAGGTGTGAGCCGCCTCGCCGCCTCGCCATTGCCACGTCACGGTATACAGGCGCACGCTCTCGGTGTACTGCGCCTCGTAGATCACGTCGCCTCTGACGGGTGCAACGGGGGGATCCCAGCCGCAAAAATCATACACGGTGTCATGGGTGGCAGGCTTTGCCGTGTTGCCCGAAAACACGGGGGTCTGACCGTAGGAAAAGGGAGCGCTCACCGTGCCGGCAGGGGTGACCCACGTAACGGTGTAGCTTCTCGGTGTGGCGGTATAGAGGGCGTAGACGCAAATGTCACCGCCTGCTGTTGCCTGTTCGAGTGGCACTCTCTCATAGGGTGAGAGCGACCAGGAAAGGAAGGTATAGGTATAGCGATCGTCCGCCTCTCTGGTGGGAGGCTCTGAAGGCAGCAGAGAGGAGAGTGCCTCTCCCTGCCACTCAGCCTCGGAAAGCACGGTGCGCCGATCTCCGCCGTACACTGTGAGCAAGGCTTCGCCGTTCTCGGTAATGCGCTTTTGCACCGTTGCCGTAAAGGAAAGCACTGCGTCCTCAGTGCGCTCGGGCCGCTCTGTGAGCGTGCCGCTGGCAAGCGCACCCACGATCCCTGCCGTATAGAGAGCATTCTCGCCGCTCACGGCGGGAGGCTCGGGGCGAAGCACCTCATCGGGGCGCACGGGGGTGGGCACGGGGGTGGGCGGGATAGGTTCTTCCATCGGTGTCGGTGCCAAGGGCTTTGCCACCTCGGTAGGTCTTTGCGGTATATCGGGAAGCACCACCTTATCCACGGGGGTGGGCCACGTCACGCCCTCCACTGAGGCGTTATTGGTATCGCTGATGATCAGATTGCCGTCCATCAGATCGGAAAAATGATAGGTATAGGCACGTCCGTCATCCGAGAAGAACGCCCACGTGCCCTCTGCTCGCTTCGTGTCGTCAAGGCATCGGGCGGCAAGATAGATCTGCGCTAACACGTTCTTGATGCGCCACTTCTTATAGGATGCCATTTCCTTATCGTATTTCACCTCTACAAGGGCGCATATGTGCTTGAAGATCACGGGGGTCATGATGCTCATCATGCGGTCATACAGCGTGTTAAACAGCTCCGTAATACGCTCGTAATGCTCGGCATAATAGGCAAAGGCCGCCTCGTCCGATATCTCCCGTATCTCGGCATACTCCTGCAGATATACGTTCAGCTCGTCGGCCGAATCGTTCATCTGATCGATCAGCCCCGGGTCTATGCCGTAGGTTCTTGACAAAAGGTCACGGTATTCCTCAAACAGGGCCACCATTTCCTTGTTCTGCAGGGCCTTGAACAGCGTGCCCGAGCCATCCAAGGCAGGCTTTTTGTATATATTCTCAATGGCATACATCTGTGCCTTGATGGAGTTGATCTTCACCAAGTATTCTCGGTATGCCTGAGCCGCCGCCCCGTTTTGCTCGTACGCCTTATCGTAATTCTCCTTGTCGATGTCGTATTGACGGCAGGCCTCAAGGTACTCCTCGTATTCCTTTTGCTTTGTATCGTAGGCGGCCTTGGCGGTCAGATACGCCGCATATTCCTTCTTCTCCACCTCATAGGCGGCAAGGCTTTCCTGATACGTCTCGTATGCGGCCACGTCGCTCTCATACGCCGTCATGGCCTCAAGATACGCCATATATGCCTCATACGCCTCGTAGTAATCCCGCATGGCGTCAAGATACGCCTCATTGTCCCGCATGGCGGCCGTGGCATCGTTGTAGGCCAGCGACAAAAGGGCGTTGACGTCCTCTGCGGCCAGCGTGATGCGGCAGATATACTGCACCGTAACGTGCTCGCTGTCTGAAAGGACATCTCTTGGCAGTCTCACCTCAGCCCCGCTCGGCGTTTCGGTCATCGGCACGCTGTCCTCGCCGAAGGGCACCGACACGGGCGACCATACCACCTTTGTACCGTTTTGTGCCGTATAGCCGTAATCCGAGGCCCGTACCAAAAGAACGTCACCCTCCCACGCAAGAGATAGACACGCATTGCTGATGCCCTTGTCCGGTACGTAGAAGGAGCGGTGCATGCGGTCAAGATAGGAGGCCTCCGCCTCGGAGATATCCTCACCCGTAAGCTGCCGCACAAGCTCAGAGGGTAACAGCTCCTCACCAATACCGAAACGGGGATCGTAATACTCCCACGAGACGCTTGCGGCCGTCGCCGCCTCCGTGTGGAGCGTGGCCAGGGGAACGGCAAGAAAAACAAATATGAAAAAAAGCGCGAGCGTGCTGATCGTTGTGCGCTTCATAGCATTCTCCTCTCTGTGTCTTCGCAGTCGCATGCGTAAAACACCTTGTCCTACATATACTACCATTATATAATGTACACGCCGCTTTGTCAAGTCAAAACACAGACAAGACCGCCAGGCACAGCCGTTTTCGACTTTATTTATATATAAAGTATTGACTTTTATTAGATTGTATGGTATGATGTACGTAGTATCGGTTATTGTGCCGTCTCCTCATTTCCCACGATCTCTCTGTCCGCTGTGGGATTTTTTCATGTGAGGAAAAAATACGCAAGGACCATAGACACGCTATGGCGGAAAGGACGAAAATTATGAGCATTCCCAAGAACGAGCGCGAAGCGCGCGAACAGATCTTAGCGCAGGTGCGCGAATATTGCGAAGCATTCCATACAAAGCCTGCCTACAAGGAGGGCGACCGCATTTCGTACGCCTCCCGTGTATACGATGCCGACGAGATGTGCAACCTCGTTGACAGCTCTCTGGAATTCTGGCTGACCTCGGGCCGCTATACCGAGGAGTTTGAGAAGGGCTTTTCCGAGTACCTCGGCGTTAAGTATTGCAGCCTTGTCAACTCGGGCTCCTCTGCCAACCTGCTTGCCTTTATGGCCTTGACCTCTCCTCTGCTCGGTGAGGGCGCAATCCGCCGTGGCGACGAGATCATCACCGTAGCCGCAGGCTTCCCCACCACCGTTACACCCGCTATCCAGTACGGTGCCGTTCCCGTGTTCGTGGACATCACCATTCCTCAGTATAACATCGACGTCACAAAGCTTGAGGCCGCTCTTTCTCCCAAGACCAAGGCCGTGATGATCGCACACACCCTCGGCAACCCCTTTGATCTGACGGCTGTCAAGGCCTTCTGCGACAAATATGACCTGTGGCTGGTTGAGGACAACTGCGATGCCCTCGGCTCTGAGTACACCTACAACGGCGAGGTGCGCAAGACGGGTACGGTAGGCGATATCGGAACCAGTAGCTTCTATCCGCCTCACCACATGACCATGGGCGAGGGCGGTGCCGTATACACCAACAATCCCCTGCTCGGCAAGATCGTTCGCTCCATGCGTGACTGGGGCCGTGACTGCGTATGCCCTCCCGGTGTGGACAACTTCTGCCGCCACCGCTTTGACAGACAGTACGGCGAGCTTCCCTTGGGCTACGACCACAAGTACGTGTACTCTCACTTCGGCTATAACCTCAAGGTAACCGACATGCAGGCGGCCGTGGGCTGTGCTCAGCTCAAGAAGTTCCCCTCCTTTGTGGAGCGTCGCCGCCACAACTTTGCCCGCCTGAAGGCGGCTCTTGCCCCCGTTGCCGATAAGCTCATCCTGCCCGAGGCATGCCCGAACTCCAATCCCTCTTGGTTCGGCTTCCTGATCACCTGCCGCGAGGGCGTGGACAGAGAGAAGGTCGTTCCCTATATCGAGGCTCACAACGTACAGACCAGAATGCTGTTTGCAGGCAACCTCACCAAGCACCCCTGCTTTGACGAGATGAGAAAATCGGGTGAGGGCTACCGTGTTGTGGGCGACCTTGCCAACACCGACCGCATCATGTCCGACACCTTCTGGGTAGGCGTATACCCCGGAATGAACGATGAGATGATCGATTATATGGCCAAGACCATTATCGATGCTGTCAATCAATAAGATAAAGGAGAACGATCTATGAAGATCCGTCTTGCCGATTACGTTGCCAACTTTCTGGTTGATAACGGCATTACCGACTGCTTTACCGTAACGGGCGGCGGTGCTATGCACCTCAACGACGCCCTCGGCCATAAGGAAGGCCTTCACTGCCTGTACAATCACCACGAGCAGGCCTGCGCCATTGCGGCCGAGGCCTATGCCCGTATCCATAATAAGATCGCCGCTCTCTGCGTCACCACAGGCCCCGGCGGCACCAACGCCATCACGGGTGTTGTGGGCGGTTGGCTGGATTCTATTCCGATGCTCGTCATTTCGGGGCAGGTGCGCTACGACACCACCGCCCGTGGCATGGGTCTTGGCATTCGTGCAGGCGGCGACCAGGAATTTGATATTACCAAGTCCATCGACTGCATGACCAAGTACTCGGAAATGGTAGAGGACCCCAAGCGCATCCGCTATTGTCTGGAAAAGGCACTGTATCTTGCCACGCACGGCCG
>SVTU01000052.1 GCA_015063655.1 Oscillospiraceae bacterium | reverse complement strand
GCCGACATGGCAAGCCTTTCGCAAAGCTCGTCATAGGGAATGCCCACGGCCGCCGCCTCCTGCGGCAAAAGGCTCGTGGGGGTCATGCCGGGCAATGTGTTGGCCTCCAAGCACCAAAAAACACCGTCCTTATCAAGCATGAAATCAAGGCGTGCGTAGCTCCGCAGGCGAAGCGCCGCAAAGGCACGAAGCGTGATAGCGTGAAGCTCCTCAGTCTCGGCCTTGCTCAGTGGGGCGGGACACAGCTCCTCTGTCGCCCCTGCCTGATATTTGTTAACGTAATCGTAAAAGCCCTGCTTGGGAATGATCTCCACGGGGGGCAATGCTCTGCCCTCCAGCACGCCGCACGTCAGCTCACGCCCCACGATCAAGCGCTCCGCCATCACCGTGCTTTCATACCGAGCGGCATTTTGCAGGGCCGCTCTCAGCTCGCTCTCACTATGTACCAACGAGACGCCCACGCTGGAGCCTCCCGTTACGGGCTTGATCACACACGGAAGCCCGATGTCGGCCAGGATGCGCCGAGCATCCGCCTCGCCCGTTGAGCACGTGATCCACTCGGGCGTGCGCACGCCCGCAAAGGCCATCATCTTCTTTGCCAGATCCTTATCCATAGCCAAAAGGCTGCCTGCGTAATCCGAGCCTGTGTAGCGAATGCCCAGATTATCCAACGTAGCCTGAAGCTGACCGTTTTCTCCCATCGCCCCGTGCAGCGCAATATACACGACGTCCGCCAGCTCACACAGCGGCAGAACGTGCGGGCCGATCGAAGAGCGGGGATAGCCTCGGGACGCGCGAAGTGCCTCAAGGTCGGGCACCTCGGTGCTTACGCACCGCACCTCCTCCTGCTCGGTGGAAAACAAGCTTATGGGATCTGCGGGCAGGGTGTCAATACCCTCAAACACGTCCAGCATCAGCACCCGATGCCCACGGCGGCGTAGAGCCGCCGTGATCAAGCTGCCCGAGGACAGCGACACGTTTCTCTCGGTGGATAACCCACCTGCCAAAACCAAAATATTCAATGCTTTATCTCCTTACGTCGTGCTTCACTCCACTATATGCGAAGACTCCTGCGTGCGATACAAATAGGCCACACGGTCACACCCGCCGTAATCCTGAAAGATCTCACAGCCATAGCCATGCTCCTCCGCCAAGCCGCACACGTCGCTTGCCTGATCGTAGCCGATCTCCAGGAGCATCACGCCGCCATGGTTGAGATACGCGCCGTATTCGCCGATGATGTGGCGGTAAAAGACAAGGCCGTCCTCTCCGCCGTCAAGGGCGGCACGGGGCTCATAGGAAAGCTCCTCCTCAAGGCCCGCCAACATGTCGGTGCGAACGTAGGGGGGATTGGACAGAATGGCATCAAATTTGCCAAGCGGCTCCATGAAGGCAGGCTGTGTCACGTCGGCGCACAACAGCCCCAGCCGCTCGCCCACGCCGTTTTCCTCAGCGTTCTCTCGGGCAACCGCCACCGTATCCTCAAACAGATCCACGCCCACGGCACGGCAGTCGGGACGGGCAGCAAGCGTGGAGATCGCCACACACCCGCTTCCCGTGCAAAGATCTAAGATCCTGGCGTCCCTCGGCAGCTTTTGCACGGCAAGCTCCACAAGGCGTTCCGTATCCTGCCTCGGAATGAGCGTGTTTTCCGTAACACGGTAGCTCTCATGGCAAAAATCCCACACGCCGAGAATGTACTGCAAGGGGTAGCGTGAAATGCGTTTCACGATCGCCTCGCTCAGCTCCTCGCTCTCAAAATCCTCCGTGCTCCGTTTAAACAGCTCCACACGGGACAAGCCGCAAAAGCGGCATATCAGCATAGCCGCTTCCTCTCTGTTATTCTCAATTCCCGCCTCTGCCAGTCCCACGCAGAGCTCATTGTAGGTCATATATCCGTCCTCCGCCTCTCGGCTGATTGTCTTACCTATTATTATAGCAGAAACCGAGAGATAAATAAAGCCTTTTTCTCATTTTTTTGCCCTTTCTTTTTCTTTTTTTCTTACCCGTACAATTTTTTTGTTTTTTTGTAAAAATCGTATTGCTTTTTCAAAAAAATATGATATACTATACTTAGAAACTTTTTTGATAGGAGGATATACTCATGAATTTCTTCAAGAAGAAGTCCACCAACTACGGCAAGATCATTGCCATCACCCTTGCTGCTGTAGCAGGTGTTTGCGCTGTTGCTTTCGTTGTTTACAAGCTGATCAAGAAGTACACCGATGAGCTCGTTTACGACTGTGACGACCTGCTCGAGGAATGCGACGAGTGCGATCTCGTTTGCGACTGCGAGGAAGAGGCTGCTGAAGAGGCTGTTGCTGACGCAGAGTAATCTTGGCCAACACGGCGTACCGAGAACGCTCGGTACGCCTCTCTTTTTACTTTAGCAAAGGAAGTATCACTATGAAGCTAACGGATACCATCGCCGCCGTATCCACCCCGCGGGGCAAGGGCGGCGTGGCACTCATTCGCATATCGGGTGCAGAAGCACTCGCCGTTGCCGCCCGTGTTTTCTCGCCCCTGCGAGGCACACCCCTGACACGGGACGATCACGCCAAGGCCGTGTACGGAAGCATTCTCGATACGGCCGCCCCCAAAAGAGAGCCGCTTGACGACGGCATAGCCACTGTCTTTCTCTCGCCTCGCTCCTTCACGGGCGAGGACACCGTGGAGATCTCCTGCCATGGCGGCGTACTGATCACCGAGCGTGTGCTTGCCTCTGTGCTGTGTGCGGGCGCAAGACACGCCGAGGCAGGCGAATTTACACGGCGTGCCTTTCTTGGAGGCAAGCTGGATCTCTCCGAGGCAACCGCCCTTGGTGACCTGCTGGAGGCGCAAAACGACAATCAGCTGAAATTGGCACGCAGCGGCATGAAGGGGCTGTTGACAGACCGCTCCTCCCTGCTCTACGCCCGCCTGCGCTCCCTGCTCGCCAGCCTGTATGCCAAGATCGATTTCCCCGATGAGGATCTTGCGGAGATGACCCCCGAGCAAATGAGACGCACCGTCTCCGAGGTCCTCTGTGACACGCAGGCGCTTGCCGCCACCTATCGCACGGGGCGTGCCGTGAACGAGGGCATCAAGACCGTGATCTGCGGAAGACCCAACGTGGGCAAAAGCTCGGTCTACAATCGCTTGGCGGGCTACGACGCCGCCATTGTGACCGATATTGAGGGTACGACACGGGACGTGTTGAAGGAGACTGTGTCCTTAGGGCGTGTGACCCTGTGTCTGTGCGACACGGCAGGCCTGCGCCGCACCGCCGACACAGTGGAGAGCATCGGCATTGCCCGCGCGAGGGCCGAGATGGCAGCCGCCGAGCTGATCCTGGCCGTCTTTGACGGAAGCGCCGAGCCAACCGACGAGGACAACGAGACTTTGCACATGCTATCCCTTCAGGATGCCGCCGTGGTGGTGCTGATCAATAAGGCGGACAAGGCCGAGGGGGGCATGCCTGCCCTGGTTCGCTCCCACTTTCCCGACGCACTCACCGTCAGCGCCAAGAGCGGCGAGGGCTTTGAGGCACTGTCGGAGCGGGTGGATGCCCTCTTCACCGACCCCTCCGTATCCCTTGGCACCGACCCCATCGTGGCCAACGCCCGTCAGTATGCCGCCCTTGTGCGTACCGCCGAGGCACTGACGCAGGTGCTTGACGCCATGGACAACGGCCTCTCGCAGGACCTGTACTGCGTGGACGTGGAGCTTGCCATGTCCGCCCTCTCCGAGCTTGAGGGCAGACAGATCGGTGAAGAGATCGTATCCGAGATCTTCTCCAAGTTCTGCGTAGGAAAATAGAGTATGAGAAAAAAAGAGCAAGGGGCTGTCGCAAATTAACATTTGCGACAGCCCCTTGCTTCTTTATGTTATTCTCCGAATACCTGCCGGCGGAAATGGCGGATATTGCCCGCCATGTCGTCGCCGATAAAGACGCCCGACGTGCCTGCCACAAAAATATCCGCTCCTGCGGCACGCATGGCGATACCGTTGGGAATGCTGACGTTGCCGTCCACCTCGATCACCGACTCGTTCATACCGTAGGCGTCCAGATACAGTCTGGCTCTGGCAATCTTTTCAAGGGCAGAGGGTACCAGCTTTTGCCCTGCAAAGCCCGGATTCACGGTCATGACAAGCAGACCGTCAATATCCCCGAGGACCTCCTCTGCCATGCTGACGGGCGTTCCGGGGTTGAGGGCCAATAGGGGCTTAGCACCTCTTTCGCGGATCGCCGCCAGCACACGCTGAAGATGTACCGTGCTTTCGTAATGCACCGACACGTAGTCCCCCTCGCCAAAGGCAATGGCAGGAAGCAGATTTTCGGGTCTCTCCACCATCAGGTGAATATCCAGCGGAATGCTCGTTGCCTTTTTCAGCATACGCACAAAATCGGTCCCCAGCGTAATGTTGGGCACGAAGTGTCCGTCCATGATATCCACGTGCAACAGATCGATCCCTTCTCTTTCAAACAAACGTAATTGCTCCTCTAAGTGCAGAAAATCCGCACACATCATAGAGGGAGCCAGCATTGCTTTATTCATATCACATCACCACCGTTACTTTATTGAAGAATTCCTTGCCCGAGGCGATCATGGCAAAGGCCTCATCGCCCCGTTCTACGGGATACGTATGCGTGATCAGCACCTCGGGGTGCATAGCCCCGCTTGCCATGGCGTCCACGCTCTCCTGCCAATCGTTGACGTCGGAGCGGAAGTCGGAATTCCAGCTTCCGCATACGGTCAGCTGCTTGCGCAAAAGCTTGCTGTACGCCTCCTTAGTCAGCGTTACGTCACGCTCGGCGTTACCCACCAGCACCAGCGTGCCAAAGGCCTTGATCCTCTCAAGAGCCGAGCAAACGGCACTGCCCGCACCGCTACAATCCAAAATGGCATCAGGCGTCTCGTCGGCACTGACGGCAAAGCCAAGCTCACGGGCAAACGCCAGGCGAGCTTCGTTGATATCCGACAGATATACCTGCTCTGCGCCGAAGTGCTTAGCCCACATGGCGCACAAAAGACCGATCGTGCCTGCGCCGTATACGGTGACGGTGTCACCCTTCTTAATGCCTGCCTTTTTCACGGCGTGCAGGCACACCGCCATAGGCTCGGCCATCGAAGCTGCCTCAAAGGAAACGCTGTCGGGGATGGGAATGAGGTTGCTCTCCTTGATGAGCAGGTATTCCTGCATGCCACCATCCGTGCGAGAGCCGTAATAGTTATAATGGGTACAGTTGGCATACTGCTCACGCTTGCAGTATTCACACTCGCCGCAGGGCAGAATGGGGAAAATGCAAGCACGCATACCTACAAGGGAGGGGTTGGTGCTATCCTCCACCACACCCGCAAATTCATGGCCGAGAACAATGGGATAATAGTAGGAGCGTCCCATAAACACACGGGGCAGGTCACTGCCGCACACGCCGCACGCCTTTACACGGAACACACAGTAGCCATCACGGGCTACGGGCTTTTCGGAAGGCTCGGGGCGCACTGCTCCGCCTTCATATACCGTCAGCTTCATACGTCACCTCACGTCATATTTGATGCTTTTATTATAAACCAACCGCCAAACTCTGTCAATCCCCGTCGCAAGCCTTGACAAACAATCGTTATTTTGGTATAATTCAATCATATCCAATCAAACGTGATCAAAGGAGACGGCTATGCTGATCAGTGAAAGACAACAACACATCCTGGACTATCTCAAGCAACATCAAAGTGCCAGCGTGCGCGTGCTGACCGAGACCTTTTTTGCCTCGGAGGCCACCATTCGCCGTGACCTTGAGGAGCTGCAGAGGACGGGACAGATCCGCCGTGTCTACGGCGGAGCCACGCTTGTGACGCACGGCACACAGCAAATTCCGCTGTTCGTGCGGGAAAACGAGCACACACAAGAAAAGATCCTGCTGTGTCGCCGAGCTGTGTCCCTCATTCGTGACGGCAGCGTCATATTCCTCGATGCTTCCTCCACCGTACAGCATATGGTACGCATGCTCGCCGAGCCAAGGGACGTCACCGTTATCACCAACGGCCTCAAGATCGCCCAGATGACGGGCGACATGGGTATCAAAACCTTTGTGACGGGCGGCAGACTGTTGCCCGAATCGGCCGCCTTCGTAGGCCCTGCCGCCGAGCAATTCGTTCGTAACGTACGCACCGACGTATGCTTTCTCTCCTGCAAGGGACTTAACGGGCAGGGCGACTTGACCGACACCTCCGAGGAGGAGACGGCTCTGCGCCGTCATATTTTGGCGGGCGCACAGACCCGCGTTGCCCTCATGACCGCCAACAAAATGGGCAAGACCTACCTTCATAAGCTCTGCCATACCGACGAGCTTGATCACCTCATCACCGAACCGTAAAAAGCCCATGCAAACAAAGCGGCGCACCTGCGATAACGCAGATGTGCCGCTTTGTTTCTTTAATATCCGATCGCCACAGCCAACAACAGCAACGCTACATTCAGCACCAGCGTCACCGCCTGCAGGCCGATGGTAAAGCGAAACCACTTGGGGTAGCTGACCGTTGTCAATCCCAATGCTATCATCAGCAGTGCATTGGTGGGATACAGCATGTTGGTAAAGCCGTCACCGAAGCAGAAGGCAAGCACCGCCACCTGCCCCGAAACGCCTACCATATTGGACAGAGGGGCGAGAAGCGGCATCAGCAAAAAGGCCTTTGCCGAGCCTGCGCTGATAAAGAAATTCAACATCAGCACCAGCAAAAACATCACGATCACAGCCCCCTGCGGGCCCATGCCCGAGGCCTTCTCGGATACGTAATACAGAATGGTATCCATAATACCGCCCCGTGTGATGATGAGCTTGACCGACATGGCCATCAAAATCAAAAGCGCACTCGGGGCAATACCGCCAAGACCTGCCAAAAAATCCCGTCCCACGTGACCGCCGTAGTGCGATGCCCTCACGGCGCATAAGCCGCCCACGCAAAAGGCAACGGCCATCACGGGCATAGCAAGCGAGGACAGGGCAGGCACGAAAAAGCCCACCACAATATACAGGATCACGAGGGCGATCGTGGAGGAAAAGATCACGACAGAGCGTCCGAGATACGCCTCGTTGGGCAATGGCTCATGGGCCGTTGCGGTATACGTCCCGTATTGTGCCTTGTCCTCGGCATACACCGAGGAGCGGGTCGGATCCTTTTCAAGGTGCTTGGCATAGAACAGCAAAAACAAATACAAGACGGCATAGAATATGGCAAACACCAAGAGGCGGAAGCCGACCCCCGAAAAGGGCGCAAGCCCCGCCAGCTTTTGCGCCACGCCCACCGTAAATGGATTGAGCGTGGAGGCCGAAAAGCCAAAGCCTGCCGCCAGGGCACTCATGCCAAGTCCTACCAAGGAATCCCAGCCCAAGGCATAGGAGAGCAGGATCACCATGGGTACCAGAGCCACCATCTCCTCAAAGATGCCGAACACCGAGCCAAACAGCATGAAGAAGAGCACCAGCATCGCCATCAACAGATAGCGGGAGCGCCCAAAGCGTTTGACCAAGCCGTTCATCACATAGCGAAGCATACCGCTCTTCTCCAGCACGGTAAACGTACCGCCTATGATACAAATAAAAACGATAATAAAGATCACCGTCACGGCGTCCTCGCTCCACAGCACCTCAACGGGTGCCGTCAACCACCGCCATACGGGATACCCACCCTCGTCGCTGTACGCAAAGGTGTTCGGCACCACCGTTTCCCTGCCGTCCACCACGGCACGCTCGAAATGCCCTGCGGGGATGACGTGGGTCAGCACGCCTGCTCCGATCATCAGCACAAGCAGAATGATCACCGAGGAGAGGAAGGCCTTTTTACTGATTTTGATGCTTGCTTGCGAATTGTCCATACCGTCTCCTTACAGCATCGTAAGCAATCTTGTGTAAAACTCCACCGTCTTGACGAGTGTATCCACGGGAATGCGCTCGTCATTGCCGTGGATCATGGCACGCTCCTCCTTGGAAAGGCGCATGGGAGAGAAGCGGTATACGTGATTGGAAATGCGGCAATAGTGGCGGGAGTCACTGCACGCCATCATCAGATAGGGGGAGACGATGGTCTCCTGCCACGTATCTCGAATGGCGGCACTCAGCGTGTTCCACGCCTCGCACGCCGTATCCGACACGGGCGACGGATCCATACCGCTCACCACCCGCACCTCGATGCGGTCGTTATCAACCGTGCGCTTCAGATAGGCCGTGGCTGACGCCACCGTATCCTTGCCCATCAGGCGCATATTCAATCCGAAGCTTGCCTTGGGAGGCAGGACGTTATACGCCTTGCTGCCCTCCATACGGGTAACAGCCACCGTGGTGCGCATCATGGCGTTCAGCTCACCGCCCGACTTACGGCAAATGGCGTCAAGCAATGGCAAGAAGCACCAAAGGTTGGCAAAGATCAAGCGATAGGCAAAGCTCGAATGACGGCCGAGCGTATCAAACATCATGGCAACAGGCTTGGTAAGCTGACGGGCAAAGGGCTTGTCCTCAATGCGTGTGACGGCACGGCTCAGCTCGCCGATGGGCGTATGCGGCGGGGGGGTGGAGGCGTGACCGCCTCTGCTGTTGAGCGTAAACTCCAAATTCACGCCACCCTTTTCGGCAATGCCGATGAGGGCGCAGGCATCGGGCACACCCGGGAATACGTGATCCACCACGGCACCGCCCTCGTCAACCACAATATCGGGCACGATACCGTGCTCCTGCAGATAGGACACGATTGCCTCACAGCTTCCGCCGTCGATCTCCTCGTCACCCGAAAAGGACAGATACAAATCGTTTGCGGGCACGTAGCCCTGTGAGAGCAGATACTCAAGCGCTTCCATCACACCGCACAGTGTGCCCTTGGTGTCAAGCGTTCCCCTGCCCCACAGACAGCCGTCCTCCACAAAGCCCTCGAAGGCGGGACGGGACCAGCCGTCCTCCTCTACGGGCACAACGTCGTAATGCGCCATACACACCGACGGCCTCTCGGCAGAGCGGCCCGCCAGATGATACAGCACGCCCGTCTCGCCAAGCTCGATGCGAGAACATGCCTTGTGGATCAACGGATACCGCTCGGCAAGCAGAGCACGAAAGCGTGCAAACTCAGCCTTGTCCTCTAAGCTACGGTCACGGTACGAGACCGTGCGGCAACGGATCATCTGTGACATACTCTCCACGATATGCTCACGGTCAAGCGTGACCGCCTCGGGGTGAGATGCGGGCACGTCCTTCGGCACAAAGCGAAGCGTGCGAACAAGAAGCACGGCAACAAAAGCCAACAAAGCGGCAGCAACGCCGCCCAAAATCCAACCAATCATATACACATCTCCATATCATGATTTCTTTCCCCCATATTATACCATATTCGCATGACAAAAGGAAGAGAAAACAGAAAATTTATCATATTCCTTTTCTGCAAAGAGGCTGTCTCACACGTAACCTTGAGACAGCCTCTTTGA
>SVTU01000051.1 GCA_015063655.1 Oscillospiraceae bacterium | reverse complement strand
ACCATTGATTGCACGCCCCCCATGCTTCATCATTTTGCCAAGCTCGGCACGGCCTTTATGGCACAGACCTACGGCTTGGAAAATCCCCGTGTCGGTCTGCTTTCCAACGGAGCGGAGTCAAGCAAGGGAAATAAGCTTGTCAAGGAAACGCACGTGCTTCTTGCCGAGGACGATTCGATCAATTTTGTGGGTAACGTCGAGGGCAATACCGCTCTTAGCGGATGCTGTGACGTCCTTGTCTGTGACGGCTTTGCGGGTAATCAGGTGTTAAAGGTGACCGAGGGTACGGCAACACGCATTATCACGGATATCATGAAATATGCTCACAAGACGCAAAGCGAAGAGATCAAGAGGCTGGCAGGTCATTTGATGGGCATTTACGATATCGGCTCTCTTGGCGGCGGTGTGATCCTCGGCGTTGATAAGCCTGTTATCAAAACACGTGGCAATGCAGGCGAGAGTGCCGTGGTCAATACGGCACACATGCTGCTGAATATGTCACAGAACAAGTCTGTATACGGTCAAAACACATATTCGATATAAGGAGAAAACCATGGGAAAAATCAAAGTGATCTGCACGTCTACGGGGTGCATTGAATACGCCCCCGAGCGATACCGTGAGCTTGGGATCGATATCCTTCGCATTCACGTGTTCTTTAACGGCAACGAATACCGAGAGGGCTTGGATCTTGATCCCGTTGCCTTCTATCGGGAGCTTGAGACCATCGAGGACCCAAAAAATCATCTTCCCTCAACGGGCATGCCCGAGACAGAGGAGATCAGAGCCTGCTTCGAGCGGGCGCTTGATGAGGGCTGTGACGAGGTAATGGTGTTTGCCCTGTCCTCGGCACTTGGCGGTACGTACAATAAAATCTGCCTGGTTGCCAAGGAGTATGAGGATCGCCTAACCATTCATGCCATCGATACCAAGATCACCTGCTTTGGCGAGGGATTGCTTGCTATCAAGGCCGCTACGTGGGCAAAGGAAGGGAAAACAAGCGAAGAGATCCTTCGGGAGATCCGCTGGATGATGAAGCACCAGGAGTTTATCGGCGTGGATGGTAAGCTGGATTATCTGATCTACAACGGAAGACTAAAGGGCGGAAAGGCCTTTATGGGACAGATGCTGAATATTTGCCCCGTGATCCATTTTTCCAAGGAGGGTGAGATCGTTCCCCTGGAGAGCGTTCGCACACAGAAAAAGGCCCTGGCACGCACCTGTGAGCTGCTTCGCGATATGATCGGAGACAGAGCCCCTGGGGATTATTTGCTGTGGCATATCTATACGGGTCCGTCACTCCTTGAGCAGCTGCTGCCCATTGAGAAAAAATACGGGATCGAAACCAATCATGAGGCTGTGATTATGTCGCCCGTCAGCGGCGCTCACAACGGACCGTGGCTTGCAGGATACGGACTAGCCTTTTTGAGACGTGATGACGAGCCCCTGGAGGACGGAGAATGATCAAGATCAGACAGGTTACAACAGAGAAGGACATCAAGGAATTTATTGAATTTCCCCTGCGCCTGTATCGGGATTGCCCGTACTTTGTGCCGCCGCTGTATGCAGACGAGCGAAAGCTTTTGCGCTCGGGCGGTGTGACGCAGACCTCGGATGCCGTGTTTTTTCTTGCCACGAGGGACGGTAAGACGGTGGGACGCATTCAGGGTATTTTGCAAAAGCAGTATAATGAGCTTCACAATACCAGACAGATCCGCTTTACCCGCTTTGACAGCATGGATGATAACGAGGTAGCAAAGGCCTTGTTTGATGCCGTTGAGGCGTGGGGCAAGGAGCGGGGCATGGAGCAGATATGCGGTCCGCTCGGTTACAGCGACCTGGACAGAGAGGGCTTGCTGATCGAGGGCTTTGAAGAGGACTCTACCTTTGAGGAGCAATATAGCTTCCCGTACTATCCTGCTTTGATCGAGTCGGTTGGCTTTGCCAAGGACGTGGACTGGGTGGAGTATGAGCTGAAAAAGCCGGAAAAGCGGAACGCGATGCTTTCCCGTGTGGCACAGCGCACCATGGAGCTTCATAAGCTTCACGTTGCCGATACCAATTTGCCGAAGAAGCAGTACATAGCCAAGTACCGTGACGGCTTCTTCGATTGCCTTGACGAATGCTACAGCAAGCTGTACGGCACCGTGCCGATCGATAAGGAAACGCAGGATGAGATCATCGGTGATTTCATGCTGATCCTCAACAATGAGTATATTGTGTTCATTTGCGATGAAAACGACAGAGTGGTGGGCTTCGGACTTTGCTTTCCCGCCATCGGCCACGCCGTCAGAAAAAGCGGCGGCCGCTTGACACCCTTGACACTTCTGCGCCTGCTTCGGGCCGTGAAGCATCCCAAGACCATCGATCTTGGCTTGGTTGCCATTCGTCCCGAATATCAGAATGCGGGGATCAACGCCGTGATCCTTGACAGAATGCTGGATATATTTGAAAAGGGAGAGGTCGAGCGAGCCGAGACCAATCTGAACCTTGAGACCAATACGGCGGTGCAGGCACAGTGGAAGTATTTTGACGCCCGCATGCATAAGCGCAGACGGGCGTACATCAAAGACATTACGTAAGGAGAAAGACGATGTTAGAGAAATTGAAGGAAATATTGGGAAAGGTTCTTCCCGAGGTCGATATGTCCGCTGTGACGGAGCAAACAAGACTGGTTGAGGAGCTAGGCTTCGATTCGCTTGCCATGATGATGATGGCCATGGAGCTGGAGCAGGCATTCAATTTCCAATTTACGGAATTTGTTCGCTTTGAAACGGTGGGAGATGTGTGCGGATATTTGGAAAGCCGCATCTAATAAGGGGCTGTCACCTTTGGCTAGACCGAAAAAATCCGTATAAAAAAGGCTGTCTCACGTAGCTACGTGAGACAGCCTTTTACTATGACAGATACGGAGCGAGAAAATCCGCAAGCTCCGCTTCATATGCTTGGATATCCGTGGGGTAAGCCACGCCGTGTCCTGCACCTCTGATGGTGACAAGACGCTTTTGGGACGCACAGGCCTCATAATTTTTCACACTCATGCTGTACGGTACAAAATCGTCCTCGTCGCCGTGGATGAAGATAACGGGGAGGCGGCTACGCTTTAAGGCCTCCATGGGAGAATCCTCGTCGGGGTCGAAATGCCCGAACAGACGTGCGCCGAGACGAACGAAGGGGTAGAGAAGACGGGGCGGAAGCCTCATGTCGCTCATGACCTTTTGAATGATCTCACGGGCGGAGGTGTAGCCGCAATCGGCAAGAACGGCAACCACGTTTCGGGGCAGGGGACGGGCCGTGCACAGCATCACGGTGGCCGCTCCCATGGAAACGCCCGTTAGTACGATCTTGGCCTCGGGATCGATCTCTCTAACGGTAAAATCGACCCAAGCCTCGCAGTCCCTGCTTTCGTTGATGCCGAAGGAGATTACTTTGCACGTGCTTTCACAGCTCCCCCGTTGCTCGATCACAAGGGCATTGTGACCCATGCGGAAGCATCGGTCGATCCCCCCACTCATGTCCCGAATGGCATTGCCTCGGTATCCGTGAAACAGGATCTCAATGGGAGCATGCTTTTGATATTCATAATACCGCCCATATAGCTCGATACCGTCAAAGGAGCGAATGCTCATCCGTTTGTGGGGGAGTGTACGGGCGTTTTTCATCCATACCTCAAGACGGGGGCGAATGCTTTGATATACCTTGCCGCTTGGGATAGAATCTTCCTTGCTTCGCTTTCTCTTAGGAGAAGCGAAGATGCGGATAAAGCATACGTAAGCGACAAGCACACACAAGAATACACTAAAAAGCAGGATGCCGAGCAACGACCATAGGATCCACATAATCAACCTCAACAAATCAATCGATGCCAATAGTATACCATATTTTGGGGAAATATACAAGAAGAAATCACAATATCACGATAAAAAATGAATACGGTTTTTTATCAAGTCTTGACAACTGATCTTCGCCATGATACAATAGAAGGATAAAGGAAAGAGAGGAGGAGAGCCTTATGTCCGAGCAAAAAAGCAAGACACGGAAGGAAGAGCTGGACGAGTTTTGGGATCTGTCCAAGCTTGTTCCGAGGAAACGTGCGCCCCATGCGGCCGAAGCAAGAGACGTTCGCACCGTCAGCATTGATCTTGGTGCCGAGCGTGCGGCAGACGCGGAGACGACAAGCGGCTCATCCTTTACCTTTTCGGGCGAGGGTGCCCCCTTCACAAGGTTTATCCCGCCTCACAGTGCGTCCGAGGAACGAGAAAAGCCAACGCCCCTGCGTGTCATCACCTACGAAAACGCTCTCATTCACCGAGTCAGCGTGTATCCTTGGCGCTCCGATTACCGCTATTATGAAGAGTTTTTGCACGATGCAAGGTCTTATTTCGGACAGGCAGGACAGCCCTGCCCGTACGTGCCGTTCTTTTCCTACGTGCCGCAGTTTCATCAGCTGAACCGTGATCAGCTTTCCTATTATCTCTACTTTCGCTTTGAGGCTCTTGGTGGCAAAGAGGTGCAGGCTGACGTGAGCTACGTTCTGCTTTTTGTGTATGAGCTGATCAATCTGAGCGAGGAATACGGAGACGAGACAACGCTCTCCACACTCGTTTTTCTTTGGAATACCTACGCTTCGTCTATGCCGAAGCTTGAGCATTCGCTCTTGGAATGGATCTGTGATTTTTGCCTTTTGCACGGCATCCTGCCGCCCGTGTCCCTGCGTGTCGGGCACGCCATTTCTGCCTGCACACTCAAGGAGATGTTCGTCTCGTCCGCTAACCGTGACGCAGGCGGGTACGCAAAAGCCCTGCTTTCCTTCTGCTCGTCCTATGATTATCACAGCAGTAAGTTTGCCAAGGATGACGCTCTGCCCCTGTTTGAGACGCATATCCCGATGGCACTCTCCCGATGCTTGGATACGCTCTCCGAGGACGGACAGCTCTTGTCTCGCTTGAACCTTGAGGACTGCACGCTCCACCGTGATGCATATGCGGGGGCGCTTTGCTCCTACCGTATCCGATGCCGTATGGAGATCGAGTATTGCTCCTTCTCCCGTACCAACGAGCTTCGATACATCGTGGGAGATATTGTCAGATACAGTGAAAATAAGCTACGGGCCATGCTTGGCATTAAATCCAGGCTAAGCACGTATTCCTTACCCACAGACCTGCGAGAGGTGCTTGATCGGTATTTTGCCGACGTAACGTCAGGCATGTCAAGACCGAGGCGCACAGAGCAAAAGCGAGAGGCCTACGAGGCCTTGTATGACACCGAGCATAAGCCTCTATCCTTGACCGATGCCAGACAGATCGAGGAAGCCTCATGGGAAACCACACGCTCCTTGGTAGAGGCCTTTGAAGATGAGGAGGCTTCGCAAGAGATCAAGGAGAGCGGGCAGGATCGTGAGGAGAACCGAACGAGCCAAAGCACGCTTGCCCCCTATATGCCGTACCTGCGAGCTGTGCGAGACGGCGAAAAGGACGCCGTTCGGCAGCAGCTTGCCGCCTTTGGCATGATGGAGGAAAGCCTTGTCGACAAGGTCAATACGGTTGCCACAGAGCTTTTTGATGACATTTTGCTGGAATACGAGGACGGGCAATATCGAATTATAGAGGATTATTTAGACTATATTACCGAAGAATAGGAGATTGTGAAGAATGACAGAGCAAGCTGTTCCCAAGATACCAAAACGAATACTAAGCTCCGTGCTTTCGTCGGTTTCGGCAGGTGTTGTGCCTCGCATCGGCGCACCCTATATTGCCATCGGACGCAAGGAGGAGATTGCCGCACTGCTCTCGGATATGGAGCAGATCAGCGAGGGCGGCTCTGCCATGCGCTTCCTTATCGGTCGGTATGGAAGCGGAAAGAGCTTTTTGATCCAGCTGATCCGTGGCTATGCCTTGGAGCGTGATTTTATCACGGCAGATGTCGACCTGTCTCCCGAACGCCGTTTGTACGGAAGCGGCGGAAGCGGTGTTGCCACCTATAGAGAGCTGATCAAAAATCTTGCCTCCAAGTCCTCGCCTGACGGTGGAGCGCTGTCCCGCATGATCTCGGTGTGGATCGATCAGCAGAGAGCCGAGCTTGCCAAGGAGGGAATTCCGTCTGATAGCGAGCGGTTCGGCATAGAGCTTCAAGCCAAGATCATGCGTGTGATGCAGGAGCTTGAGCTGTTTGTTGGCGGATTTGATTTTTCCCGTGTGCTGGTGGCGTACTATCAGGCGTATACGGCGGGTGACGATGACACGAGAAGCGCATGCCTGCGTTGGCTTCGCGGGGAATTTGCCACCAAGACCGAGGCACGGGCGGCACTCGGCTTTTCGGTGTCGGTCATTATCGATGACGATAACTGGTATGATTTTCTCAAGCTTTGGGCGGCTCTTGTGCGCTATATGGGCTATCGGGGACTTGTGGTCTTTATCGATGAGTGTGTCAACCTGTATAAGATCTCTCACCGTGTCAGCCGTGAGAACAATTATGAAAAGATCCTGTCCATGTTTAACGATACCCTCCAGGGGCGAGCTCCCGGGCTTGGCATCGTGTTTGGCGGTACACCGCAATTTTTGGACGATACCCGAAGAGGCCTATTCAGCTACGAGGCCCTGCGAAGCCGCTTGTGTGACAGCCGTTTTGCCTTAGACGGCGTGACCGATCTCATCGGACCCGTGATTCGCCTGCGTCGACTGTCGGACGATGAGCTGTTGGCTCTTCTGCGACGCATGACGTTGCTTCATGAGATGTACTACGGAAAAAAGACACGAATGAGTGACGAGGAGCAGATCCGCTTTTTGGAGATCGCTCTCGCACGGGCGGGGGCAGACAGCATGATCACCCCCCGTGAGATGCTCAGGGATTATATGACCGTGCTGAATCTGCTGATGCAGAATGAGGACTTGAGCTTTGACACACTGCTGCTGAGAACGGGCATGCTTTGTGCAGAGAGCAAGGATGAAAAGCCACAAGAGAGCGCAGAGCCGAGCCCTGCTTTTTCTGTGGCAGATATTGATTTATAACGGAGAGCATTATGACTGAAGCTGATCTGATCTTTGAGCGGTTTCCGCCGTTTATTCGTGAATATATCTATTCTCACGGCTGGGAGAGCCTGCGCGGCGTTCAGATAGCCGCCGCCAAGACGCTGATGGAAACAGACCACCATCTTCTTTTGACGTCCTCCACGGCGAGCGGTAAGACGGAGGCTGTCTTTTTCCCGATCCTGACCGAGCTGTACGAGCAGCCGATGACGGGCGTATCCGTTTTGTATATTGCGCCCCTCAAAAGCCTGATCAACGATCAGTTCGGGCGCATGGACGAGCTGCTTGAGCAAAGCGGCATCTCCGTTACCCGTTGGCACGGGGACGTTGCCGCCTCGCATAAGAACAAGCTTCTAAAGAATCCTTCGGGTATATTGCAGATCACACCCGAATCGCTCGAGGCCATGCTGATGCATCGCTCTCACGATATCCCCCGCATCTTTTCCTCGCTCCGCTACGTGGTGATCGATGAGATCCATACCATGATGAGCTCGGACAGAGGAAATCAGATACTCTGCCAGCTTCTAAGAGTATCACGCCTGATCGGTCACGAGCCAAGGCGTATCGGACTATCCGCTACCGTGGGCAGGATCGATCTTGCCTCGGCTTGGCTGGGGGCGGGAAGTACGCTTCCCGTTGACGCTCCCGTGATCGAGGGAGAAAACCTACGCTGGCGGCTCGGCATGGAGCATTTCTTTTATTACGGCAAAGCCTCGGAGGAGGGTGTCAATCAGGAAAAGCCTGCCATAGATGCGGGCTACGAGTACGTGTATGATTGTGTGAAAAACACCAAGGCCTTGGTGTTTTCCAATTCCCGAGAGGAAACCGAATACGTCTGCGCCACGCTTCGGCAGATCGCCAAAAACAGAGGGGAGCGGGATAATTTCCTTATCCATCACGGCAACCTGTCTGCCTCGCTTCGTGAGGAGGCAGAGACCAAAATGAAGAACGACGAGCTTTGTGCTGTGACGTGCGCTACCGTGACCATGGAGCTGGGTATTGACATCGGACGCCTTGAGCGTGTGGTGCAGAACGATGCCCCCGGCTCGGTATCGGGACTTTTGCAGCGCTTGGGTAGAAGCGGCAGACGGGGACAGGTCCCCGAAATGATGATGGTGTTCCGTGAGGAGGAGCCGCTGCCGAATACGCCCCTGCCTCAGTTGCTTCCGTGGGGGCTGCTTCGTGCCATTGCCATCGTTCAGCTGTACAGAGAGGAACGCTTCATTGAGCCGCCTAAGAGAAAGCAGCAGCCCTTCAGCTTGTTGCTTCATCAAACGCTCAGTATCTTAGCCTCCTGCACGGAGTTGACCGCACGAGAGCTTGCCGAGCGTGTGCTGTCCTTGCCTCCGTTTTCGCACGTCAGCGCCGAGGACTATAAGGAGCTTCTTGTTTCCATGCTGAACCGTGATCTTATTCAGCTGACGGATGAGAAGGGGCTTATCATCGGCTTAGCAGGAGAACGCCTGCTTGGAAGCTTTAAGTTTTATGCTGTCTTTCAGGACAGTGAGGACTTTACGGTTCGCTGTGAGTCCGAGGAGCTTGGCACCATCACCACCCCTCCCCCCGTTGGCGACCGCTTTGCCTTGGCGGGACGTGTGTGGGAGGTGCTTGATGTGGATACGCAGAGACGTCTTGTGTACGTAAAGGGCGTTGAAGGGAAAATGGCGATCTCATGGCCGGGTGAGTACGGCGAGATCCATACACGGATATTGGAGAGAATGAAGCAGGTGCTTGCCGAGGACACCGAGTATCCGTATTTGCTGGAGCATGCAGGAAAGAGACTGCGAGAGGCAAGAGAGCTTTCACGCAATACCGGGCTTTGCGAGCAGTCGCTCGTGCATCTCGGCGGATACACCTACTGTCTGTTTCCTTGGCTTGGTACGGCGTCCTTCCGAACCCTGCGCCGCTATATCGTGAAGCATGCCGCAAGATTTGGTATATCGGGCATGGAGAGCGACGGCTGTTATTACATGACCTTTTGTATGGAGCGGGGAACCCCCGAGGAGCTTATGACCTCTCTTGCTCAAGCCGTAGAGGCGGAAGGCATAGATCCCGTTTCCTTGGTCAGCCCGAAGGAATTGCCCATCTGCGAAAAGTTTGATCCCTATATTCCGCCAAGCCTTTTGCGCTATGCCTATGCCGTTGATCGCTTGAATCCAAGTGAAACGAGAAAGCGAATTTTGGAGATTGCTAAGGAATATGAGCGGTAATTTCGTGTCTTGTTGTGCAACATGTAAAACGGACTATATATAAAGTTGTGCAAAATGGATATTGACAAAAAAAGTGAAAAAGAGTATCATGTTAGAAAAGCTATGAGAGGGAGCGGCAAAGAATAGGCCTCTTTCAGAGAGCTGTCGGTCGGTGCGAGACAGCGGAGCGTTTTTTGCTATATCACCCTTGAGCTGTCTGTCGAACATCCTACGGATCAGTAGAACAGTACCGTCCTTCCGCGTTAAGGAATAACGCATG
>SVTU01000050.1 GCA_015063655.1 Oscillospiraceae bacterium | reverse complement strand
GGCGAGCAGACGGTCGATCTCCTCTGTCTCGTGTGGGAGAATGACGGGTGGCAGTGCCACACCGCTGACGCTTCCGTCATAGCGGTCAAGGGGGAGATAGACGGTGTCAAAGAAGGAGAGAAGCTCCTCCGAGATCTGCTCGGGGCGGTAGCACAGAGCCGAACGGGCGGGTGTGCGCCTCTTTTGCGGTACGGCCAAGGCCATATGTGCCGTTGGCATCTTGCGCTCTCGGGGTACCTGCAGAGCCTCCACGGCACGGCGGCGCAGGGCGTTGACGGCAGAGAGGGGAAGCATCAGTCCCTCGTCCATGTCAACGTCGATGCGCTCGGCTGCGTAGGGCGTATTGCCGAGCTTTGAGAGGTTGCGGGAGAGCATCTCACGGGTCAGCGGAGCGGTCTGTGCCGCTTGCGGTACGTCACCGTACACGGTGATGCCGTGTGGCTGTACCGTAAGGGCCATGGGCTTGTCCTTCTTGAAGAGCAGGGATAGGTGAAGCGGTATTTTTTTGGTAAGCCCCTCAAAGGGTGTGAGAGTACGGGAGCTTTGCTTATCGCCCTCTGAGCGAGTGCCAAGCATATGGTGGTCGATCCTTTTGCGGTAGTAGCCGTCGGTCAGCCCCGAACGGGAAAAGATCCGAGAAAGATAGGTCATTTCCTCGGGGGTGGCATTGCGATGCTCATCGATGAGCGTGCGGAATACACGGGTGACGTCCCGTACGTATTCGGGGGATTTCATGCGTCCTTCAATTTTAAAGGATGCCACACCCATGTCGCACAGCTCCTTTACGTGAGCGGCAAGCGACAGATCCTTGAGTGAGAGTGGATAGCCTTCTCCACCCTGCGTGCGGTAGGGCAGACGGCAGGGCTGGGCGCATTCGCCCCTGTTGCCGCTTCGTCCCCCCACGACCGAGGAAAACAGGCATTGCCCCGAATGACATACGCAGAGCGCACCGTGAACGAACACCTCGGCCTCAAGCGGAGCGTGCGCCACGAAGGAGCGCAGGTCGTCCTCGCTCATCTCTCGGGCGCATACCATGCGCACAAAGCCGAGACGAGAAAGCACCTCGGCGGCCTCGGCATTATGCCCCGAGAGCTGGGTGCTGGCGTGCAGAGGTAGGTCGGGCAGGGCACGGTGCAAAAGGTTGGCCGCCCCGAGATCTGCCACGATCAAGGCATCTGCGCCGCAAAGGTACGCAGACCTTGCGGCGCAGAGAAAGGTGTCCGCCTCTTTGTCGGACACAAGGGTATTCATGGCAACGTACACACGGACCCCGTAGGCGTGGGCACGGGCAATGGCCTCCTTCAGCTCTGCCTCGGTGAAGTTTTGCGCATGCTGTCTTGCGTTAAAGGCAGAGCCGCCTACGTAGATGGCATCGGCTCCCGCCTCTATGGCAGCATCAAAGGCAAGGGGAGACCCTGCGGGGCAAAGAAGCTCGGGCTTGCTGTCCTTGCGGATCATTGTCTGCCCCGAAGCTCGTCCAGCTCACGGCGAAGCTCCATGTTTTCGGCCTCCAGCTCGTCCATGGCATTTTCGGTCATGGCAAGCTTGGATTCGAGAGCCTTGACCTTTCGCTGTGCCTTGATGCGGTCAGAGCAGTAGTCAAGGGCGCACAGAAGGGCCGCCTCGCTCTTAGAGCAACGCTTGCTGGCAAGCGAGATCTCTCTCATCTTTCTGTCAACGATGCCAACCAGAGCCTCTACGGCCTCGGCAGGCTCTTCGCTGATGACGTTCATTTCGATGTCGGCAATGGTGATGGTGTATTTTTGTTTCATCAGAGAAACCTCCAATTTTGAAATTTGACTTGAAAAACACAAAAAAATGGTGTATAATGATGTATCATCTTTATTATAATATATTTTTTCTCTTTTTGAAAGAGGTTTTCAAAATTTTACAGAAAGAAAATGAAAAAAATGATGTACGTAAAGGAAAAGCAAAGAATTGTGGTCAAGGTGGGTACGTCCACGCTGACGCATGCAACGGGCCATCTTAACCTCAGAAGGATCGAAGCACTGGTCAAGGTCATTTCGGATATGAAGAATGCGGGGCATCAGATGGTGCTTGTGTCCTCGGGTGCGGTGAGCGCAGGCGTTGCCAAGGTGGGGCTTGGGCATATCCCCGAAACGCCCGAGGAAAAGCAGGCCATGGCGGCCATCGGGCAGAGTGAGCTGATGAAGCTGTATGACCGCTTCTTCTCGGATTACGGCCACACCGTGGCGCAGATGCTGTTGACCAAGGACGTGGTGGAGAATCCCATGCGCCGTGCGGCGGCAGAGAACACCTTTCGCCGTCTGCTGGATATGAACTGCATTCCCATTGTCAACGAAAACGACTCGGTTTCCACCGACGAGCTGACAAAGTTTGGCGGTAACGATATGCTGTCGGCACACGTGGCATGCGTGTGCGATGCCGATCTTGTTTTGAATCTGTCGGACGTGGACGGCTTGTATGACAGCGATCCCCGTAAGAACCCCGATGCACGCCTGATTGGCCGTGTGGAGCGCATCGAGGACGTGCTGTCAAGTGCAGGCGGGGCGGGCACGTCACGGGGTACGGGCGGTATGATGGCAAAGCTGAGAGCGGCTCAGATCACCACCTCCCAGGGCATTCCCATGTTCATTCTCAACGGGCATGACCCCGAGATCCTGTATACGTTGATGGACGGCGGTCACGTCGGCACGTATTTTGTGGCGGACGAGGCGAAGGCCGAGGATAGAAAAAGGCGGCATGCGTATGACCGTTAAGCAAAAGAAGGAGCGGGCCGAGGCGTTTCACGCCGTGCTAAAGGACTTGTATCCCAACCCCGAGTGCGCCCTTCTGTACGGGGGCGATCCTTGGCGGCTGCTGGTGATGGCACGCCTGTCGGCGCAATGCACCGATGCCCGTGTTAATATCGTAAGCGAGACGCTGTTTGCCGAGTTTCCCACGGCAGAGGCGATGGCAGAGGGAGAGCTTGCCCGCATTGAGAGCATCGTGCGCCCGTGCGGACTGTTTCGCACTAAGGCGCAGAGCATCAAGCAGATGAGTGTACAGCTGTTGGAGCAACACGGCGGACGAGTGCCCGACACGATGGAAGAGCTGTTGGCCCTGCCCGGGGTGGGGCGCAAGATCGCCAATCTGATCCTTGGCGATATTTACGGCAAGGGCGGTGTGGTGACCGACACGCACTGCATTCGCATTGGCGGGCGCATTGGTCTGTACCCCGAGAGCTTGAAGGATCCCGTCAAGGTGGAGCGCATGCTCACGCCCTTGATCCCAAGCGAGGAGCAATCGGATTTTTGCCATCGCATTGTGCAATTTGGGCGGGACGTTTGCTCGGCACGCACACCGCATTGCGATATCTGCCCCGCAAAGGGACTGTGCGACCACGCAAAAAAGAAAAAATAAATACACAGCGCCGTGTCCCGAGGGGGACACGGCGCTGTTTTGCCCTTGCGGGCATGAATTGGCTTACGCCAGCCCTACCGTTTTGTGCGAGCCGAAGGCTCTCCCTTTGGGAGAGCTCCCGCGATAGCGGGTGAGAGGGTTTCCTTGTGATATTACCCTCTCCGTCGGCTACGCCGCCACCTCTCCCGGAGGGCGAGGCTTTTTCTACCTTTGCCATCATATTTGGTTGCGTGATACGATGTGTTCAAGACTGCTGTTAGTCCGAGACAGGGAATGGATTGCTTATTGCCCTTCGATGTACGGCATGGCCTTTTGCCAATGACCCGTTGGTCTTCGGGACGTTAGGCAGAGAGAAAAAATGGCATCCATGCGGTCGCTAAGGGCGGCTTGACGGTCCTTCGGTACGTCGGCGGGCTTGGTGATCACGGGCAAAATACCCTCTTGCTTGCGGCGGGCGGACAGAATGGCACGCCCCGTCTCGTTGGCGGCCAGCAGGCGTGTGTGCGTGGGGGTACGGCGCAGATCCGCCATGGTAACGCCCGTCATGCCAAACAGCACGGCACGGCGCAGGCGTGCGTCCGTGTACCGCTTGGTGGAAAGAAGGGCGGCATATTCCTTGCCCGTTGCCGCCTTGTGCGCCATAGCACACAAGCGGTCGGCAATGCCGCCGTCGGCATCGGCGATGTCTGCGAGGGTGTCGGCCCTTTGCAGGCGGTAGAAGGTAAGGGCTGTTTCCCAAAAACGGTCCTCGTGGGTCAGCATGCCGTTTTTTTGATCACGGCACAGCCTATCGAATGCCGAAGGGGGCATGTGAGAGGCAAGGGCCGATTGCTCGCCCCGTGCCAGCATGGCCCGCAGGGCGGTGGACGAGGCATTTTCCTCTATTTGCTCGCTTCGGTAGCTGCTGCCCGTGCGCTGCAGTGTGTGCGCAGAGAGGGGAGAGGGCAGGGTACGGTT
Source organism: Oscillospiraceae bacterium (assembly GCA_015063655.1). Lineage (GTDB taxonomy): Bacteria > Bacillota > Clostridia > Oscillospirales > CAG-272 > HGM12713. The sequence goes on along the minus strand of SVTU01000050.1, from coordinate 5,389 downwards.
GGCGTTGAGATACGCAACGCCGAGGGTATCGTTTGAGCCGAGAGAGAAGCCTGTCTGCTCCTGCAGCAGCGAAAAATACGCACCCGCACAGCCCTCGTCGGCGATGCGCTCTCGGTACGCCCTGTCAAATTCGGGCGTGGAGCAAAGCGCAGAGGCTCGTTCAAGAGCCGAAAGGTCACCGCATTCCGAGCCGAAGATCAGGTCGGTGGCGTAGGGGCTTAGCACCTGCAACGCTCCCGAGGCAAAGAATTCAGCCCCTGCCGCACAGTAGGGAAAGGGCAGCTCCAGCACAAGGTCAACGCCCGAGCGCACAGCGGCCTCGGCGCGGCTGTATCGGTCGGCTAAGGCAGGCATACCCCGTTGGACGGCGTGACCGCTCATCACGGCCACCACGGCCTCCGCTCCAAGGCGCTTGGCCTCTTCGATCAGACGGACGTGGCCATCATGCAGGGGATTCCACTCCGCTACGATCCCAAAAACAGACATGGCAGGCTCCTTTCTTGTAAATGTTCTCGCAAAAACGTAAAAATTTGGGTTTTGGTCTTGCAATTTGGACATGATTGTAGTATAATCATGGTATCATCTGTATTATAATTTGGAGGAATTTGATCAATGAACGTATTGGTTGTAAACGCAGGCTCAAGCTCGCTCAAATATCAGCTCTTCGACACCAACACCGAAACGGTGTATGCCAAGGGTATCTGTGAGCGTATCGGCTCCGAGGGCTCTCTGATCGACCACAAGCAGCTCATCAAGGGCTTGAAGGTGGAGAAGCAGATCCCCATGAAGGATCACTCCGAGGCTATGAAGATCGTTGTTGACGCACTCACCGACCCCGAGCATGGCTGTATCTCGGGCATGGACGAGATCGAGGCCGTAGGCCACCGTGTGGTGCATGGCGGCGCCTTCTTCTCGCAGTCTATCCTGCTGTCCGACGACGTGCTTGCCAAGCTCGAGCTGTGCCGTGACTTTGCCCCCCTGCACACCCCTGCCCACATCATGGGCATTAAGGGCTGTCTTGAGGTTATGCCCGACAAGCCCCAGGTGCTGGTATTCGATACCGCCTTCCATCAGACCATGAAGCCCGAGGCGTATATGTATGCGCTTCCTTACGAGTATTATGAAAAGTACGGCATTCGCCGCTACGGCGCTCACGGCACGTCTCACCGCTTCGTTAGCGGCGTGATGGCTGAGCTTCTCGGCAAGCCCGTTGAGGACACCAAGATCGTAACCTGCCACATCGGCAACGGCTCGTCCATTTCCGCTGTGAAGGGTGGCAAGGTGGTCGACACGTCCATGGGCTTCACGCCTCTTGCAGGTGTGGAGATGGGAACACGCTGCGGAGACATTGACCCCGCTATCGTGCCCTATATGATGGAGAAGGACGGCCTTAGCACCGAAGAGGTCAACACCGTGATGAACAAGAAGTCCGGCTTCCTTGGCATTTCGGGCTTCTCGTCCGACTCCCGTGACCTTGAGGCGGCTATCGCCAACGGTCCCGACGATCCTCACTACGAGAGAGCCGATCTTGCCGTAAACATTCTTAAGCACCAGATCAAGAAGTATATCGGTGCGTACGCCGCTCTGATGAACGGACTTGACGCTGTGGTCTTTACCGCAGGCATCGGTGAGAACAATCCTCACCTGCGTGAGATCGTGTGCGAGGACATGGAGTACTTCGGCATTGAGATCAACAAGGAGCTGAACGCCGTTACGCTTCGTCAGCCCAACATTGTGAAGCTGTCCACCGACGCTTCCAAGACGGCTGTGTACCTCATTCCCACCAACGAGGAATTGGTGATCGCACGCGACACCGCCGCTATCGCTTCCGCCCTCAAGGCGTAAGCTGACGCGTGCTGTGCCATTGGCACAGTATGATGGAAAATAACCGCTCTTGCTATCAGTATGATGGTGAGAGCGGTTTTTGTATGAAAAATCAGGGCAGATCAAACTGCTTAACGGCCTTTATGGCAGAGCCGTCGGGATAAGAGCGTACCTCGCCCAGGGCAAAGAAGCCGTTTTTGCCGTACAGGCGCACTCGCTGACCCTCACCGAACGCCGAGCCAAGCTTTTTTTGATAGATCTCGCACCCGTTTCGGCATAGCGTTTCATAAAAGGTGGGAAGCGAGAGGGCGGGCAGGGAAGCAAACAGAGCCTCGGTGGGTATCAGACGGGATAGCCGTTCGTCGTCGCTCATTGTCTCCAGCTCGGCTATGCTGACGGCCTGCTCAAGAGAAAAATCCGCTACCGCCGTGCGCACAAGGCTTGCCATGATACCGCCCACACCCAAGCACTGTCCGATGTCGGCACACAGCGTGCGAACGTAGGTGCCGGAGGAGCAATGCACAGAAAGGCGATAGTCTCTTTCGCTTTCGGTGGGCGTAACGTCAAGCTCATGAACGTAAACACGCCGTGCCTTTCGCTCGATCTCCTCGCCCCTGCGTGCCATGTCGCACAGCTTTTTGCCGTCTACCTTTAAGGCACTGTACATCGGGGGGATCTGATCGTATGCGCCGAGAAAGGCTGATGCCGCTTGCTTTACCTCCTCGAAAGAGGGGCAAGCGTCGGTGGAGGATAGCACGGTGCCCGTGCTGTCCTCGGTATCGGTCACAACACCAAGCCGCAGCGTTGCCAGATAGCGCTTATCGTGGCTTGTGAGGTATTCCGAGGCCTTGGCGGCTCTGCCGACAAGCACGACCAAAACACCCGACGCCATGGGGTCAAGCGTTCCCGTATGCCCCACACGGCGGGTGTGATACAGACGGCGCACCTTGCCCACGATATCGTGCGAGGTCACGCCGCTGTGCTTATTGACGATCAAAACACCCGAAGGCTCGGCACTGCTCATGGCGGTCTCCTTTATGCGTCGATGATGATATCGTCCAACGCACGCTTGGGTACGTAATGGACGTTGTTCTCGTCACGGAAATAGTCCACGTCCCCGTCATGGGGCTCGGTCAGCACCACCGTTTCATCGGGCTTGCCGAGAGCCAGCACCAGCTTGGGAACAAGGTGGGCGGGCAGGGAGAGCGTCCGCGAGAGAGCTTCTGAGGCAGAACCGATCATACAGCCCCCAAAGCCCTCCTCAACCATGCGAAGCATGATCAGCTCGGCGCATATGCCCACGTCCTTGAGATACATGGGCACGTCGGGGGCAAGGCTTGTGTCGTGGCAGATCACGATATAGGCGGTCGGCTCATGGCCGACGGGCGGAAGCTTGACGGGAAGCGAGGCGGCAAAGCGCACGCAGGCAAGCACACGGGCGCACTCCTCGGCGGTGGTGACAAGACGGTATTTGAGAGGCTGAAGGTTGCGTGTGGCAGAGGCGATGCGTGCCGTATCGATACAGGAAAGCAGGGTCTCTCTCGGCACACAAACGCCCGAAGCAAACGCACGGTAGGAGCGGCAACGCTCCGCTAATTCATGTATCATAGCGTGTTCTCCTCGGGGCGGAATCGGGCGTGCACGGCATGAATGGGCATGCCCTTATCGGAAAAGTTCTTTTCGTATTCGGTCATCACGTTGCCCTCGGCAAGCGGGGAGGCGTGCAGATCGTCGGTGCGATACAGGATCTCCATGCCGCACAGCTCAAACTGCTCAAGGCTTGAGGCAAACAGCCCCTCGTTGTCGGTCTTGAGCTTGATGACACCGTCGGGCGTGAGCAGTCTTCGGTATATTGCCAAGAACGAGGCGTGTGTCAAGCGGCGCTTGGCATGCCCCTTTTTGGGCCACGGGTCGCTGAAATTCAGATACAGGCAGGACACGGAGGCGGGCTTCATGCAGTCGCCCAGCAGCTTGGCGTCTCCGATCATAAAGCGCAGGTTGTCATGCGGGCGCTCTGTGGCACGCTGTACGGCCTTTTCAAGCGCCACACAGCACACGTCCGACACACGCTCCATGGCAATGAAGTTGACGTCGGGGTGCTTTTCGGCCATGCCGCAGGCAAAGTTGCCCTTGCCGCAACCGATCTCCAGATGCAGAGGACGGTCGGCATCGAACAGCAGCTCGGGGGCGGCCAGTGCCTCGGGCGAGGGAACGAGCAGATGGGAGCAGGCGGCAATGCGCTGCGCCCCGTTTTTCTTTTTGCGCATTCTCATGGCGTCACCTTATACGTTGAAGCGGAACAGCACCACGTCGCCATCCTTCATCACGTATTCCTTGCCCTCGCTGCGGTACAGCCCCGCATCCTTGGCGGCACTCATCGACCCAAGACGCTGCAGATCGTCAAAGGCCACGATCTCGGCACGGATGAAGCCACGCTCAAAATCCGAGTGGATCTTGCCCGCCGCCCCGGGTGCCTTCGTGCCCTTGGTGATGGTCCAGGCCCGTACCTCCTGCGGGCCTGCCGTCAGGAAGCTGATGAGTCCGAGCAGGGCATAGCTTGCCTTGATGAGACGGTCAAGGCCGCTCTCGGCAATGCCGAGGTCGTCCAAAAACATGGCCTTCTCCTCGCCTTCAAGCTCGGCGATCTCGGCCTCAAGCTGGGCGCATACGGCGATGATCTGCGAATGCTCACGCTCGGCCTGCTCCTTGAGAGCCTTGTAGTTTTCGTTGTCCATAGGCTCGCCGCCCACCTCGTCCTCGCTCACGTTTGCCACGTAGATCACGGGCTTCATGGAGAGCAGGGGGGTGTCGTACAGGCAGGCACGCTCATCGTCGTCAAGCTCAACCTCACGGGCACACTTGCCGTCCGAGAGGGCAGCGTACAGCTTTTCATAAACGGCCAGCTCAGATGCCAAGGTCTTGTCGCCCTTCATGGCCTTCTTGGTGCGGTCGATGCGACGCTCCACCATTTCTATGTCGGAGAAGATCAGCTCAAGATTGATGGTCTCCAGGTCACGCAGGGAGTTGACAGAGCCGTCCACGTGAATGATGTTGTCATCGTGGAAGCAACGCACCACGTGAACGATGGCGTCTACCTCACGGATGTGGGAGAGAAATTTGTTGCCAAGTCCCTCACCGCGGGACGCCCCCTTCACAAGCCCCGCAATATCCACAAATTCGATCACGGCAGGGGTGTATTTTTCGGGATGATACATGTCGGCCAGCACGTCAAGACGGCTGTCGGGAACAGCCACGATACCCACGTTGGGATCAATGGTGCAGAACGGATAGTTGGCGCTCTCCGCACCGCCCCCCGTCAGGGCATTAAACAGCGTGCTCTTGCCCACGTTGGGCAGACCCACGATACCTAATTTCATTTTTATCTATTCTCCTTTAAAAGTCTTTATTTTTCAAGGGTTTTCGAGGTTACGGAATAGTGGTTACTCCACCATTACTCCACCAAACCGTACACCATTAATGAGTTCTTCCGACAATCTTCACTTTTGAGGTACACCATTTAAGTGAAAGCGTCTTCCCAAATCTCGTCGATTTCAGACGAATTTGC
>SVTU01000049.1 GCA_015063655.1 Oscillospiraceae bacterium | reverse complement strand
TTGGTACAAACGGCTACAGCCAATGCCGAGGAAAAAGCAAGACAATACCGAGAGCAGGGACAAAAAGAGGATACCACGTTGGCCATTCTTGCTGACATGCTGGCTCTCGATGCACTGCCCGAACGAATAGAGGCCTACGATATTTCCAATATTGGCGCAGAGCATAAGACCTGCGGCATGATCGTGTATGAAAATGGAAGATTTAATAAGCAGGAGTACCGTTCCTTCCGTATTCAATCTGTTGAAGGAACCGACGACTACGCCTCGATGCGAGAGGCACTTGAGCGGCGTATGGCTCATTTGCTGTCGGACAGCAGCGGCTCGTTCTCGAAGATCCCTGATCTGATCTTGATCGATGGCGGACGTGCTCACGTAAGCGTTGTGCAGGACGTTCTGAAGCAGAAGGAGCTTGACATACCTGTGTGGGGTATGGTGAAGGATGAGTATCATAAAACACGGGCGTTATGCACGGCCGAGGAGGAGATCAACATTGCCCGTGAGAGATCGGTGTTCGTTTTGATCTATAAGATCCAAGAGGAGGTTCACCGTTTTACCGTAAGCAAAACGATGAATGCCAAGAGAAGCACGATCAAGCGTTCATCGCTTGAGAGCATTGACGGTATTGGCCCTGTCAAGGCAAAGCGATTGCTTGCCGCCTTTGGCGGACTGCGTGGCGTTAAGGCGGCCGACGTGCCCTCCTTGATGACAGTGAAGGGTATGACGCAAACGGATGCCCTGCGGATCTATTCGCATTTTCACGATGAGATAACGAATGAGGAGGATAACGCATGAGAATTATTACGGGAAGTGCCAAGGGCGTATCGCTGTATACCTTAGAGGGTGAAGCGACCCGACCTACCTCACAACGTGTTAAGGAAGCGATATTCTCCATGCTTCAATTTGACATTGAGGACAGAGCTGTGCTGGATCTGTTTGCAGGATGTGGTCAGCTATCCTTAGAAGCTCTCAGTCGTGGAGCACAGCGATCCGTTATGGTGGACGCATCAAGAGAGGCCTGTGGCGTGATCAGAAGGAACGTTGAGAAAACAAAAATGACGGATCGTACAACGGTGATATCCTGTGACTATCGGGAGTATTTGTTGCGCAACTGTGACCGATTTGACCTGATCTTTATCGATCCCCCGTATGCCTCGGAGCTTTGTGCGGACGTGCTGCGCCGCTTGCTTCAATCGAAAGCCTTGAAGCCCACAACCTTGATCGTGTGCGAGAGCGGCAGCGAGAACGTATTTGCCTCGGATAAGCAGCTGAAAGAGAAATTTGACGTGATCAAATCGGCACGCTACAGCATCAGCTACGTGACTATTTTGAAGCCGAAGGAGGAGCTGATATGACGCATAAGCAATCGGTTGCCTTGGTTCCTGGGAGCTTTGACCCCATTACCCTTGGCCATCTCCACATTATTGAGCGGGCCTGCCAAGCATATGACGTGGTGTATGTGGCTGTGATGATCAACGATGCCAAGACGTACCGCTATACGATGGAGCAGCGGGAAGAAATGGTTGCTCTGGCTGTTGCCAAGCTACCCAACGTCCGTGTTGTGTCTTCGAACGGTATGCTTTGGGAGCTGGCTAGAGATCTTGGCGCATGTGCCATTGTGAAGGGTGTGAGGAACGATACGGACAGAGAGTATGAGGAGAAAATGGCGGAGTATAACGCACGGGCGTATCCCAATGCCAAGACCGTTCTGCTTGAATGTACCCAAGGCCTTGAACAGGTCAGCTCCACGGAGGTGAGAAACAGATTGGATGCCAATCTCCCCATTGAGCACCTTGTTCCCAAGGTTATTATACAGAAATTACAAAATTTGAATACGTGAAAGAGAGGTAAAAAAATGACAACTTCACAACAGAGAATTTTGATAGGGGGAATGATCGGCATTATCGTCGGTATTCTTCTGCTGGTGATCCCCGTCTCCTTTTTGATCAACGTGGCCTTTATCGTGATCGGTGTGGTGACGCTGATCTCTGCCGTCCCATCCCTGGTTGTATCCATTGCCAACGTCAAGGAAAAGGGGGCTGTCGCGGATATCGTGATGTCGCTGATATCGGTTGTAATGGGTCTTGTTCTGATTTTCTGGCATAGCGGCATAATGATGATCGTGGTGGGTGTATACATGCTCATTTTCCCTTTGATCCGTGTTTTGCTGTCCGAAAACAAGCTGAATCAGCTCAAGGATGAGGCGATCCGCATGATCCTTGGCGTTGTTATGCTTTTGGTGGGTCCCGGCGAATTTCTTCAGACACTGATCCGTGTTGCAGGTGTTGTGATCATCGTGCTGTGCCTTGTTTATGTGGTGATCGGTATGATCAAATCCGGCTCAAAGAAAGTAAAAGCTACCGAGAAGACGGGGGCTAGGGTGTTCGTTGACTATACGGGTGACGGCATTGCCGATGCCGTGATGGTGGATACCACGGGTGACGGTAAGGCTGACACCGAGATCAAGCTCGAAAACGATTCTTCCGATACTTAATAGTTCTAAAACACATCATCCTCCCATATATTTGAACTGACAAATATATCGGGAGGATTTTGTATGGCAGAGCATTCCATTTACCGTGATATTGCCGAGAGGACGGGCGGAGACATTTATATAGGGGTAGTGGGGCCGGTTCGCTCGGGAAAATCAACATTTATCAAACGCTTCATGGAAGCATTGGTTTTACCCAACATGGACGATGAGCATTCCCGAGATCGGGCGCGGGACGAAATGCCGCAGTCGGCAGCAGGGAAGACCGTGATGACGACAGAGCCAAAGTTTGTGCCCGATGAGGCGGTTACGGTCAGTCTTGACGGCTGTGCCTCACTGCGAGTTAAGATGATCGACTGCGTGGGATATATCGTTCCTGAGGCACTGGGTACGATTGAGGACGGACAGCCCCGCATGGTGAATACCCCATGGCAGGATGAGCCCATGCCCTTTGTGGAGGCGGCTGAAATGGGCACGCAGAAGGTGATACGAGATCATTCTACGATCGGCATGCTGATCACATCAGACGGTACGATCGGGGAGATTTCAAGACAAAGCTACGTAGAGGCCGAGCAGCGTATCGTTAACGAGCTTAAGGAGATCGGTAAGCCCTTTGCCATGATCTTAAATTCCGCTCACCCGACGTCGCCGGAGGCGATTTCCTTGGCCATGGAGCTTGAGGAACAATACGGAGTTCCCGTAGCCTTGGTTAGCTGTGTGGATCTTGATGGGGAGGATATCCGCCACATTCTGGAGCTTGTTTTGCATGAGTTTCCCGTGAGTGAAATATGCGTTCAGCTTCCGTCTTGGTTGTCTGCTTTAGATGACACTCATGCCATTAAAGCATCGGTTATGGCCGATATTGGTCGCATTGCTGGTGATATTCGCAAAACAGGTGATATTGTCAGTTCCTTTGAGAGATTAAAGGAAAATGAGTATATCCAGAGCGTATCCGTTGACAACATCGATCTTGGCTGTGGGAAGGCAAGCGTGCGTGCTTGCTTTGACGATGGTCTATATTATGGCGTTCTGCGTGAGATGACGGGCTTTGATATTCATGATGAGGAGGAGCTTATCCGCACGCTTTGCGATCTTGCGGCGCAGAAATCACGCTTTGAGCGTGTTGCTGAGGCGTTGGCTATGGCTGAGGATAAGGGCTACGGCATCGTCATGCCTACTGTCGAGGAGCTACACTTGGAAGAGCCCGAGATCATCAAGCAGTCGGGCGGATATGGCGTTCGCCTGTGCGCCTCTGCGCAATCCATTCACCTTATTCGGGCGAATATCGAAACCGAGATTCATCCCATGGTGGGAACAGAGCAGCAGTCCGAGGAGCTGGTGCGCTACATGCTGCGGGAATTTGAAGAAGAGCCCGTTAGGATCTGGGAATCCAACGTGTTCGGAAAAAGTCTGTATGAGCTTGTGAACGAGGGCTTGCACACCAAGCTTGAGCATATGCCCGAGGAATCCCGTACCAAGCTGTCGCAGACGCTTGAACGTATCATCAACGAGGGCAGTGGCGGACTTATTTGTATTATTCTGTAATAGTTTTTTTCTTGACTTCCTTTTTGTCGTATGGTATAATAAAAAAAAGACAATAAGGAGAAAAACATATGCAATACGTTGTTTTACAGGTGACCTTGAAGGAAAAGTTTTTGGGAACAGGCTCAAAGAATCTCTCGGAGCTTGAACGGGTGATCAACGAGCAGGCGGCAAAGGGCTACCGTCTACATACGATCTCCACGGCGTCGGGACAAAGCACGGGCTTTGGCGGTGGTGACCGCATCCAAGCTACCATGGTTTTTGAGAAGCTGTAAAAAAATCAGCAATGAGTGATAAAGCTCATTGCTGATTTTTTTATTTCTTTAAGTCTTTTACAAAGGCTTCTATGCGCTCCAATGCTTGTGTGATATGCTTAATGGAATAGGCATAAGAAATACGGGCAAAGCCCTCTCCACCTTGTCCAAAAGCCGTTCCGGGGATAATAGCGCAGTGGTAATCATAGAGCAAGCGGTTGCAGAATTCCTCACTTGTTAGCCCAAAATCGCCGATCTTGGGGAAGATATAGAACGCACCCTCAGGCTCAAAGGAGCTGATTCCGATTTCTTTAAGACCGTTGTAGATAAACTTACGGCGTCTGTTGTATTCACCCACCATCATGGCGATATCATCGTCACCGTTGCGTACGGCCTCTGTAGCGGCAAGCTGAGAGGTAGTGGGAGCGCACATGATGGCATATTGGTGGATCTTGAGCATCTGCTCGGTAAGCGGGGCAGGGGCGCACACGTAGCCGAGTCTCCAGCCCGTCATAGCGTAGGACTTGGAGAAGCCGCTAACGATGATGGTGCGTTCCTTCATGCCGTCCAGGGAAGCGATCGAGCAGTGAGAGCCCGAATAGGTCATCTCGGCATAGATCTCATCGGACAGAACGAGAATGTTTGTTCCTCTTAGGACCTCGGCTATGCCCTCCAGATCCTTTCGAGTCATAATAGCACCCGTCGGATTGTTGGGGAAGGGAAGAACGAGCATCTTGGTTTTAGGCGTGATAGCGGCACGCAAGGCCTCGGGTGTCAGCTTAAACTTATCCTCATTCTTGGTCTCCACAATAACGGGCACACCGTCTGCCATGGCGGTCAAGGGAGAGTAGCAAACAAAGGACGGTGTGGGAACGATGATCTCGTCACCCGGGGCAATGACGCTGCGCAAGGCAATATCAATAGCCTCACTTCCGCCTACTGTTACGATAATTTCCTTCTTCGGGTCATAGGATAAGTCGAAGCGTCTTGTCAGATAGCGGTTGATCTCCTCGCGAAGCTCCAGCGTTCCCGAGTTGGAGGTATAGTAGGTCTTACCCTTTTCCAAGCTCTCAATGCCTGCTTCTCGGATATGCCACGGTGTAACAAAATCGGGCTGACCAACTGTCAAGCCGACGATGTCATCCATGGTGTCAAGAAGGTCGAAGTATTTTCGTATGCCCGACTTCGGCGTGTTCCTGACAACGGGAGACAGAATCTTGTTATAATCAATCATCAGTTGCAGTTACCTCTCTCGTCAACGTCGGATATACCGTAAATAACGCCCTTGTCCTTGTATTTGTGAAGGACGAAATGAGTTGCCGTGGACGTTACGGTATCAATGGTGGCCAGCTTTTGCATAACGAAGAAGGCAACCTCCTTCATAGTCTTTCCCTCAATTTGCACAGAGAGGTCGTAGCCGCCCGACATCAGGTAAACGGATTGCACCTCGGGGTAGTTATAGATCTTTTCGGCAACACGGTCAAAGCCTCTATCACGCTGAGGAGTGAGCTTTACGTCGATCATAGCATTGACGCATTCCTTGTCGGTCTTTTCCCAGTCTATGACGGCCTTGTAGCCCAAAACCGTGCCACTGCCCTCTAATTCAGAAATCACTCTGGCAACCTCGTCACGGTCAGCACCGAGAACAACAGCGAGCTCCTCAACGGTCATTCTGGCGTCCTTTTCCAAAAGTGTTAACAATTCTTTTTTCATGTTATATCTCCTATCCTGTTATGAATGGATTTTCTTTAAAATATTCTCGTAGGAAAGTCCGTATTTGTCTGCAATGTCTCGGGCATAGCTCTTTCCGTCGGGCTTAGCACGCACGATTTTGAAGGAACGTTTTCCTTCCTCAATGCCTGCAACCAGTGTGTCGATCATCACGCCACCGTCCTGTTTGGCCTTGGCATTGATCGTGTCGATCTCGGCGGCCAGCTCGTGCAGGTGCGTGGAAAAGAGTGCCCGACAGCCAACGTGTGCAAGACCTGCCAATACCTCTGCGGCAATGTAGGAGGCCTCGTAAGAGCCTGTTGAGGAAAGCGATTCATCCAACAGCACAAGGCTTTGAGCCGTCACGCTGTCAAAGATCTCGCCAAGGCGGGCGCATTCCTCCCCCAGGCGTCCTTTATCGATGGTGTCGTCCGCACCCGTGGGAAAATGCGTAAATATGGCATCCACGGGGCTGATCACGGCTTTCTGAGCCGGAACAAACATACCAAGCTGCATCATAGCAACTGAAATGCCCATGGCGCAGGTGATCACAGACTTACCGCCCCTGTTAGGCCCTGTAAGGACGTAAATATAGGCGTTATCGACATCAAATGCCAAATCATTGGTTATGATCTCATCCTCAACCTTGAGTGCCACACAGGGGTTATACAGCCCCGTGGCGACAAAGGATCTGTCAGAAAGCTTGGCAACGGTGGGCTTGCACAGATGGCAGCCCTTATCCAACAGCTTACGCAACAGCTCCGTGCCTCGAACCAAAAACTCGATCTCAGGCATAACACTGAGAAGAAAATCCGTGTTCTCCAAAACGTAGGATTGAATGATACGCTTCCAGGAGCGAAGCGACTGACGGTACACGTCGTTAATGGCAGAGGTGAACGCCAACGACAGGGCGGTCTTTTGGTTGTCATTCTGCTTCTTGGTGAAGGGAACGAGGTTGGCAATGCAGGTAAACTCGTCCTCCTTAAAGTTCAAGCGCAGGATCTTTTCTAAAACGTCACCCGAGCGAAAGGCCTCTGAATTGATGGACAACACACCCGCATTGGATGGGCGAAGCTGTGCGTCAAGGTTTACACCGATGGTCACGCTTTTGATCTCCCGCACACGTGAAGAAAGCTCCTCAAGCTTTGCATTCAGCTCACGGTAATAATCGCTTTCGTACAGCTCGATGATACAATCCATCAATGTCTTAATGGATTTGCTCTTGACGCTATCCTTGATAGGCTCAAGACCGTTATATAGTGTTTCGATGCTGGAAATATACAGCTCGATCTCCGTGATGCTCTCCAAATAAGACGAGGTATCCCCGCTGTCGGTCTCCAAGCGCCTGAGCTCCATAATATCCGACAGAATGGGAATAAGCTTGTTGAGGGTTACGGCAATATCGGGGCAAGCCAGCATATCCTCAAAGACGTCCATACGGTATTGTATGACCTCGGGGTCCATGGTAAAATACTCGTCAAGATCGCTGTTTTTGAGAGAGAATACGTCGAGCAAGCCAAGCTCCTCCAGCGTATACATATCGATGCTTGGTGCATCCTTTCCGCTGTAGCGGTTGGTCTGCTTCTCAAGCGAGGGATATATAAGACTGAAATTGGTCATATCACGCTTCATAGCAATAGCCTTTCCGTTTCGTTACATCAGGAAGAGAATGGAGAAAACAAGAGCAAGCTGAACAATAATGATAACGGGAATACCGATCATGAACTTCATGTGTTTGGTCTTGTGGCGTATCATGAGCATTGTGATAAGCATGGCAACCGAGCCACCGAGAGCGGACAAAAGCAGAAGCGTGGCCTCTCTCGTGCGATGGCGCTGAAATTTCTTTGCGGCTATCTTATCATATATACACACGATGACGGAAACAATGGATATGACGGCAAGATAGCAAAGGGCGATCTTAAGTAGCATATGGCTATCCTTTCCTCCAACATGCAGTGTTGGAACGGTTTATTTCTTCGGGAAGCTGTCCTTGAGGCCAACGATACGGTTAAACGTATTCTCGTGCTTGGAGTCCTTGCAGTAGTAGCCGTTTCTGACAAACTGGAATTTGTCACCTGCCTTGGCATCCGTGAGCGAAGGCTCAATCATGGCAGTGCTCACCACACGCAGAGATTCGGGGTTGAGATAATCGTTATACGTCTTATCCTCGGGAATAGCACCAACGTTCTCGATGGTGAAGAGCTTATCATACAGCATCATGGTGGTGGGAACGGCATGCTTGGCAGAGAGCCAATGAATGGTGCCCTTGATCTTGCGGCCGTCGATGGGATTGCCGTTTCTCGTTTCAAGATCGGCCGTGCAATGGATCTCCTTAACGCTTCCGTCCTCATTATGAATAATGCTCTGGCAGCGAATGATATACGCACCCATCAAGCGAACCTCGCCATCGGGCTTAAGTCGGAAGAACTTGGGGGGAGGAACCTCGGCGAAGTCGGAGGCATCAATGTACAATTCACGGGTAAAGGGGAGTGCTCTTGTGCCAAGCTCAGGATGCTGAGGATGGTTGGGAAGCTCGAAGCTCTCCTCCTTGTCCTCGGGATAGTTGGTGATCACGACCTTGATGGGGGACTCGATCGCAATGCGGCGGGGAGCGGTTTCGTTCAGCTCCTCACGGATCGCATGCTCCAGCATGTCGATATCCACTAAGCTGTTTGCCTTGGCAATGCCCGCAGAGCGAACAAAGTTAAAGATTGCGGTCGGCGTATAGCCACGGCGTCGGAGAGCGCAAATGGTGGGCAGGCGGGGATCGTCCCAGCCGTCAACCATGTCGTTTTCAACAAGATAACGCAGGTATCTCTTGGACATGACGGTGTTGGTAACGTTGAGGCGGGCAAATTCTCTTTGCTTGGGGCTTGAAGGGAAGCCCACGTCTCCAATATTGTCGATAACCCACTCGTACAGCGGACGGTGATTTTCAAACTCCAGAGAGCAAAGGGAATAGGTGATGCCCTCAAGGGCGTCCTGAATGGGGTGTGCATAGTCATACAAGGGATAGATACACCACTTGTCGCCCTGGCGGTGGTGAGAGGTATGCACGATGCGGTAGATAGCAGGGTCACGCATGTTGATATTGGGCGAGGCCATGTCGATCTTGGCACGGAGCGTGCGTGCGCCATCGGGGAACTCACCGTTTTTCATGCGTTCAAACAGCTCAAGATTTTCTTCTACCGAGCGATTGCGGTAGGGGCTTTCGCGTCCCGGCTCGGTGAGCGTTCCGCGGTATTCCTTCATTTCCTCGGCGCTCAGGTCGCATACGTATGCCTTGCCCTCTTTAATGAGCTTAATAGCATACTCATAGCACTTATCAAAGTAGTCAGAGCCGTAGAAGATGCCGCCGTTCGGAACAGCGCCAAGCCACATCAGATCCTCGTAAATGGAGTCTACAAACTCGGTATCCTCCTTGGTGGGGTTGGTGTCATCATAGCGGAGATTAAACTTGCCGCCGTACTTCTTGGCCGTCTCGTAGTTGATCAGAATGGCCTTAGCAGAGCCGATATGGAGATATCCGTTAGGCTCTGGTGGAAAACGGGTGTGGATCTTGATCTCGGGATTTTCACGCAGATCGGCATCGATAATCTCATGTATAAAATTGCTTGCAATTTCTTCCATTGTCGTTATATCCTTTCGGTGGTTAGAGTGTATTGATTTTGTTTTGAATACGGGAAATGACACGGTCCTTGCCGAGGATCTGCATCACCGAATACATATCGGGAGAATTGAGACGACCCGTAACGGCTACACGAAGGAACATGCTGATATCCGCCACACTGCCCTTATAGGAGGCAGGGGATTCCTTATATGCCTTCATGTCAGAGGCAAAACCGAGGGTGTCGGCAATACCCTTGATCTTATCAAACCATGCGTTGGAATCGTCGGTCTCGTCATAGGTCTCGCAGAAGCTGGACAGCGCAGCCTTGATGTCGCTTACGTCAAAGGAGAGGGGGTAGTCCGCCTCGCAGGCGAACAGCTCGTCATAGAAGAAGCCAACGTAAGGCTTGACGTCGCTCCAAACGGCAATATCCTTTCTCGGCTTTTTGCCACCTCGGCCGATAGAGAGGATCCTGCGGGAATACTCGGGGTCTGCTTCAAAGAGCTTGGCAAAACCCTCATCGTATTCCTTTGCCCACTCCGCTACGTAGGTATACACCATATCGGCACTCATCAGCGAGATCACGTTCTTGGAGACGTCGTTGAGCTTTGCCACGTCAAACAATGAGCCTGCAGGGTTCATCTTCTTGTAGGAGAACGAAAAGTCGTTGGTGGGGGCATAGGGATTGGCACGTCTCCAATCCTCGTAGTTAGAATTGAGAATGGTCATGATATACTCATAAACTGCCTCAACGGGATAGCCCTCTGCTTTATAGTAGGTCAAAGCAAGCTCGGGGTCCTTTCGCTTGGAGAGCTTGCGCTTGGACGTGCCGTCCATCTTCATCAAGGGACCGATGTGCAAGTACTTGGGGG
>SVTU01000048.1 GCA_015063655.1 Oscillospiraceae bacterium | reverse complement strand
GTAACTATTCCGTTTTCTCTTCTTCTGACGTAAATGTAGATATTGGCGATACAATTGTTTATAAAACCGTTCCCAAGAGTTTGGATTATATGGCTTTCTTAGCGATCGTTGCCATTGAAAAAGATGGTGAAACAATTTTACGTTTTGAGGATGGAAAAGAAGAATTAATCAGCTTTGTAAAACAGTTGCAGTATAAATAACAGAGAAATAAGAAAGACAGGTGACGGTTCTCTGTCTTGAATGACACGAAAGAAAGGCGAGAGGCATATATATGTTTACGATGAATATTGAATTCTCGATCCCTATCTCGTATAGAGCAATGTATTCCAAAATGACAATTGACGAAATATATGATTATTTGGATTGGGACGCCACTTTAACTATCAAGCATAATAATCAAATCTTTTTCGAAGAAGAAATTGCTATTGTTGAGTTTTATTGGCACTTACTCCATTGGTATCGTGATTTTCTGTCGGGGCAGAAACAACACTTTATTTATTCAACTGTCGAACATACAGAACCCATACTGGTTTTTTCTCTAAAAAATAACAATGATTGGGCAATTGATAGCATATGGAAAAAACATGAAAAACCTTTTTTAATCAAGGAAGAAATACTAATCCATGAAGTAAAAAAAGTAATAAAAACAATAATGTATCAAATAGAAAAGCCAGATAACAGTCCCATTTAAGACAGCTGACTATTCCCCGTCTTAAAGAACACAGGGCATAGCTCGCGAAGCGCGCAGAGCCAATCAAAAATATGCCCAAAAGAAGATTGCTAGTACTATTGCCGCACGTAATACCACTCTATGGACTGACGGGGCTCTTAGCAGTATGCGCTTTGCATTTGCAGCTGGTTTTTCAAACGAAAGTAATTCCCGTTACGCTAACAATAGAATTTTCAGTTCCTGGGTCACTTGGTAAATAATTCTGGAGATATTACTTATGGTTTCCGTTAGAGATTTTTTCTTTTTCTTGCTCCTTAATGTATTTGGCTACGTCGCTGTTAGGAGGTCATTAAAATTTGCTTTGGATAATATCGGAATTGTATTTCGTTTTTATCCAAAACATTATAGAAAAATACCCAAATGGTTAAAAAAGCACTATGATTTAGATAGATATGAACTTCCTGTTTTTTTAATCATTCACGCCTATCTGGGAGTGCTTTTACTAGCATATATTCCTCTTTACTTGATTATTGGTATTGTTACACGAGGACGTGCTGTTGCTTTTTTACTTTTTGTAACACTCTGTATGTTCGCAGTTGCTTCTTTATTAATTCTTGTCTGTGTACCGATATATACGATTACCAAAAAGAGAGAAGCCAAAAAGGTAAAGCCTCAAAGCACAGAAACAAAGAAAGGCAAGAAAAAAGGTGAAGCCTTCTCATCTAATAACCAAGACTAGGGACACTTTCCCGTTTTAAACACCAAACCACCTAACACAGGGAGCGATTCCACATGTTCTTTTGGGAGCAGACACACGGCGTCACCCTGAGCGAAGCCGAACATTTTTCACCGAGATTTCAAACGACGTCGCCCGTCGTTTGAAAAAGAATGCTCTAAAAAAGATAAAAGAAGAAGAGGCTGCCTCACATGCAAACGTGAGACAGCCTCTTGCGGTATTCATACAAGGCTTAGTCCTTTTGATTTTTTGCGGTATATGGGTGACTTTCCTGTGTGCGGCAAAGCAGATAATCGGCACTGACGTCATACAGCTCGCACAGGGTCAAAAGATGATGAATAGGAAGGGCATTTGCCCCCCGTTCGTAGCGTGCATACATGGTTTGGGAGGTGCCCAAGGCGTTGGCAACCTGCTGTTGTGTGAGGTCGGCATCCTCTCGCAGATCTCGCATTCTCTTACGATAGTCCATGGTATACCCCCTGTCTTTTTTTATAGTATACCATGGTACAAAAGTTTACTTTCAAAATAGTAAACTATTTTACTATTTTCTATTGACACCATCGGGCTTGTATGGTATAATGCATGTATGACCGTTAGGGAGTGCTTTACAGATAAAAAGCAGAAAGTGAGACGGGAGGGTATTATGGTACTGGAATTGAAAAATATAGAAAAATCCTTCGGGCAGAAGCACGTGCTGTGCGGTGTCAGCTTTTGCGCCGAAGGCGGGCGTGCATTTGGTCTGCTTGGCCGCAACGGGGCGGGCAAGACCACAACCATTCGTGTACTGATGAACGTATTTCCCGCTGACGGCGGCGAGGTGCTGATCGACGGAAGACCCATCGACCATTCCCGTATCGGCATAGGCTACCTGCCGGAAGAGAGGGGCTTGTATCCCAAAAAGCCCATCATCGATCAGCTGGTGTATTTTGCGCAGCTCAAGGGTATGTCACGCTCCGATGCCGTTCGCTCGGTGGACGCCTGGCTGCACAAGCTGGGCATGGCGGAATACCGCAACAAGAGGCTGGATACCCTTTCCAAGGGCAATCAGCAGAAGATACAGCTGATCACAGCCTTGGCGCACGACCCCGATATGGTGATCCTTGACGAGCCTTTTTCGGGTCTTGACCCCGTGAACGCCATGCTTCTCAAGAACGTGGTCAAGGAGCAGATCGGGAAGGGAAAGATCGTGCTGTTCTCCAGCCATCAAATGGGCTATATTGAGGAATTTTGCGACAGCATTGCCATTCTGTCCGAGGGGCGGGTGGCCATCGGCGGAGATCTGGAAAGCATCAAGCGTACCTACCCCCGTGACCGTCTTGTCATTCGCACCCAGCAGCCCCAGCCGATCCTTGAGGCATATGGCGATGCCTGCACCGTGGGGGAGCATGGCGTGCTGATGCTTCGCATGGCGTCCCCCGAGGATAAGCGTGCGGTGATGGCAAGCCTTGCCGAGCGGTTTGAGATCGACGAGGTACGTGTTCATGAGCCGTCTCTCAACGATATTTTCGTGGAATACGCCAAGGAGCAGTAAGGAGGTAGGTATGAAGCAATTCAAAACCATTATGGGCTTCGAGCTAAAAAGCTTTATTCGCAACAAGGGCTTTATTTTCACCACTCTCTTTTTGGTGGTGGCTCTCGGCGTGCTGATGTTTTTGCCCAATATTCTGTCGGCTGCTTCTTCCTCGGAGGAGGAGACGGAGAAGCCCGTTATGCTGGTCAATGCCTCGGATGGGGCGCTCGCCGACTTTGTGCATTCGGCCTTTGGCGAGGCGTTTGCCGACTATGACGTACGCCTTACGGATGACGGCGAGGACGCCATACGGGAGCAGGTCGTCTCGGGCGAGGCAGAGTGTGCCTTCGTGATGGAGAGCCTGACCTCATATACCTATTACGTAAACGATCTGACCATGACCGATTCCAACACGGCCATTGCCGACAGCGTGCTGCAAAACGTATATCGCATGAGCATGATGATGCAGGGCGGTATGACGCCCGATCAGGCCTCCGACGTGCTTTCGGTGACCGTAGAGGGGCAGACCGAGAAGCTTGGCAAGGATCAGATGGAGAATTATTGGTATACCTACATCATGATCTTTGCGTTGTATACGGTGATCATTTTGTACGGGCAGATGGTGGCCACGAGCGTGGCAACCGAAAAAAGCTCCCGTGCCATGGAGGTGCTGGTCACCAGCGCCGATCCCGTTGCCATGATGTTCGGCAAGGTGCTTTCCGCCTGCCTTGCGGGCTTTGTTCAGCTTGCCGTTGTGTTCGGCTCGGCCATCCTGTTCTACAACATCAACAAGGATGAGTGGGCAGATATTCCGATCATATCGTCTATCTTCGATATGCCTCCCTCCTTGTTGGCCTTTATGCTGATCTTCTTTGTGCTGGGCTTCCTGATCTATGCCTTTTTGTACGGCGCGGTCGGTTCAACCACATCAAAGCTTGAGGACGTGAGCAGTGCGGTGCTGCCCTTGACGTATCTGTTTATTTTTGCCTTTGTGGTGGTGATATTCTCCATGAGCGCAGGCTCGGTGGATAACGTGCTGATGACGGTATGCTCCTACGTACCCTTTACGTCACCGATGGCGATGTTTACCCGCATTGCCATGAGCAGTGTGCCGTGGTATGAGATCGTCATTTCCGTTGTCATTCTGATCGGTTCGGTGATCGGCGTGGGCGTACTGTCTGCTAAGATCTACCGTGCGGGTGTGTTGATGTACGGCAAAAAGCCCAATCTGTTTGAAACGATACGCACCGTTCTGCGGTCGTAAAATAAATAAAAGGAAGAGCGGCAAGTCACAGACTTGCCGCTCTCAGACTGTCGAAAAAGCTGCCAGACCGCAAGCAGGAAGAAGGAAAAGGTAAAAAATGCGGAACGTGGCAAATATAGGAGAAGCACAAGGATTTCATCGAGAAAGCCTTGTGCTTACTTGCTTCTTCCGTTCTTACACTCTGGCGTACCCTCGTACGCCGACGAATGTAAGAACGAAACATCTGCCCACCTTTTTCGGCGTCTGCTCAGCGTGTCGAGAACATCTCGACACGCTGAGAGCGGCAAGTCACAGACTTGCCGCTCTCTTTGCGTATCATGCGATTACTTCAAGGTCTCCAGATAGTTGACAACGTCTCTGACCGTCGAGAATTGACGGATATCGTCGTCCTGAATTTCGATGCCGAATTTGTCCTCACACAGCATCACGAGGTCGGCAAGCTCGATCGAGTTGATACCGAGGTCGTTGGAGAGGTCAGCGTCCATGGTGATGTCGTCGCGGTCGATCTGCAATTCCTCAACCAACAGCTCAACAAACTTTTCGTACATGTTCATATCCTCCGAAATTATGTTTAACAGGGTAACGTGTGCCCAAAGGGGATGAGCGGCTCGCTTAGCGAGCGGATGGGGCACATTTCAATCTATTATATAATATTACGCTCCACTTGTCAAGTCAATTCACGATTTCGTTACAAAGTATTCCCATTTTGCCCATTTTTCGGGCATTATCGTTGACAGAAGAGTGATGGTATGGTATGATGAGAAAAAAGGAAGGGGGATTGACATGGGGCTGTTTTACCGCAGACCGCTCTGCGTTTTCTGCTTTTTGTTTTTGCTCGGCTCACTTGTTGCCTCTTATCCTACGTGGGGCATCACGGGGCTTTTGACGGTGCTTTTGGCGGTCGCTTGTGCGGTCTTGACCGTTTTGGCGATATGCGGCAAGCATCACCGTGTGCGCCTTTGGTATCTTTGCTTGTGTGCCGTCTTTTTGTTTAGCGGTGTTTGCTCCTTCTTCCTTCGTGTGAGCCTGCCGCAACACAAACGAGAGCAGGCATATGGCTCGCATATCGCCGAGGTCAGGATCCTGGAAGAGACCTACTCCTCGGCCCATTCTTCGGAGTATCGGGCACGTTTGCTTTCTGTGGACGGAGAGCAGGCGGGCGAGGATATCGTGGCGGTGTTTGCGTATGCGGATGCGGCCGAGGCGGGCGACCGCCTGGCCATACGCACCGAGCTGTCGGCTCTAAGACAGCGTGATGCTACCGCATGGCAGCAGGCCACGGTGCGTGAGCCGTCGGATGCCGTACTGCTCGCAGGGGGTGAGAGGACGGCACGCATTCGCTTGCTCACCTTGCGTGACCGAGCGGGAGCATATATGAAGACGGTGCTTGGCGAGGAGAGCGGTGCGCTGTGCGAGGGCGTGCTGCTTGGCAACACCGAGGATATGACCGCTCGGAGCGTGCGGGATTTCCGCCGCAGTGGGATCTCGCATTTGCTGTCGGTGAGCGGCCTGCATATGGCGGTGATGATGGGAGCGGGAGAGCTTCTTTTGCGCCGTCTGCGCATCAAAAAGGGCGTGCGCTGCGGTGTTCTTTCGGTTCTTTGCGTGGCCTTTCTGGCCTTGACGGGCTTTGCCATGTCCGCCTGCCGTTCGGCCTTGATGTTGTTGCTTGTCTATTTTGCCTATTGGCTGTATGCGGAGAACGATACGCTGACGTCGCTTTTTGTGTCGGTGTCGGCCGTGGTGCTGATCATGCCCCGTGCCATCAACGATATCGGCTTGCAGCTGTCCTTTTTGGCCACGCTGGGGCTTGTGACCGTATACCCTCTGCTGTCTGCCCGCCTTGGGCATCGGCTTCAGGGAAGAGGACTGATGGCCCGCATCCTGCTTTGGTTGCTCAGGGCCGTTAGCCTGAGCGTGATATGCTCCGTCTTTACGCTGTTACCCGTTTGGCGGTATTTTGGCGAGCTTTCGGTGATGGGGATCATCACCAACGTCCTGCTCTCGCCCCTATGCTCGGTGTTTATGATCTTGTGCCTCGTCGCTCTGCCCGTGGGGGCATTGGGGGCGGTTGGCGCACCGCTTGTGTATGCCGCTCGCTACGTTGCGCAGGCTATTCTGTACGTGAGTGCCGAGGCCTCTGCCGTGCAGGGAGCTATGCTGTCGTTGCGCCATCCGCTGATCGGCGGCACGGTGGCGGCGGTGAGCGCGGCCCTGGCGATCTTGCTTGGGGTGCGCTTGCGAAAAAAGGGCTTTGTTCTGTTGCCTATTGGGGTTGCCTTTGTCATGTTTACCGCCTGCGCCCTTTGGATGCGGTATCTGCCCATGCCGACGCACACAGCTCTGGCGTACGGTGAGGGTGAGGAGATCATGGTGTGCGTTGAGGGGGCGGAGGCCGTGCTTGTGGACATCAGCACGGGCGATGCGGACTTAGCATACCGTGCCGCCTCTCTTGCCGCCTCTCGGTATGCCACGGAGATACGGAGCGTGGTGCTGACGCACTATCACGCATCTCACTCCTTTGCCTTAGAGCGCACGCTGCGAAGCCGTTTTGTGCGCACGCTGTATCTGCCTATGCCGAAAACGGATACGGACAGAAAGGAAGGCAGGCAGCTTGATGAGCTGGCCGAGCGATACGGCGTTGAGGTGATCGTTTACGAATACGGTGAGGAGCTGTCCGTGCTTGGACACACGGCGGTGCGAGTCTATACCGACCGAGGCGGGAGCGCCTTTTGTGCGGCACTGATGGCTGACGGGCAGGTGGTAACGTACGTGTCTGCCGATTATGGAGACACGGGCTGTCTGTCTTTGTTGTCTGCCTCGGATGCCGTCATTGTGGGGGCGCACGGTGTGTCTGACGCACCGCATGCCGCTGTGCGGCAATGGAAGGCGGGCGAGGTGTGTGCCGAGCGCCTGCACGTGTGCCGATGTGAGATGGCTGGGATATGGCGCACCTGCGCCGCACAAGAAACAACGGTGACGGCAGGACGGGAGCGGGCGGGATATATCCTGCTTCCGTAACTGTCAAAGCGGGGTGCTTCTTCATACAATGATAGTGTGCAGACAATCGTGTCTGCGGCTTTCATGAAAGGAACCAAAACGTATGAAAGAGCATTTCAATATTACCGTTCTCGGCGGAGACGAGAGGCTGTGCTATGCGGCAAAACGGCTGTCGGGGACGTATACGGTGCGCGCCTACGGTCTGCGCCCTTTGCTTGCCCCCGAAGGGCTGTGGGAGGAATGTCCCACACCCGAAGAGGCACTGGACGGCACCGATGCCGTGCTGCTGCCGTTGCCCGCCTCACTTGACGGCACTCATTTGAATATGCGGGCGCAGGCCGAGAGCCTGCCCCTGCGGCTTTCCGCTATGGTGCAGGCCATACCCGACGGTGCACGTGTGCTGGGCGGGCGCATGGACGGGGCGTTGCTCCGTCAGCTGACGCAAAGGGGGCTTTCTGTCACCGATTACTATGAGGAAGAGGGCTTTGTGGCGCAAAATGCTTACACAACGGCAGAGGCGGCACTCAGCATCGTGATGAACCGTTTGCCCATGAACGTGCGTGAGGCCCGCATTGCCATTACGGGCAGTGGGCGCATCGCTAAGCACCTGTTCAGCCTTTTGCGGGCGCTGGGTGTTACGGTGACGGTGGCGGCACGGAACGAAAAGGAGCTTGCTCTCGTTGCCTCAATGGGAGCTTGTACGCTTTCCCTTGAGCAAAGAGAGGGCATTGAGCGTATGGCTATGGGCTTTGACGTGATCTTCAATACCGTTCCGCATTGGATCTTTGACCGAGCCTTCCTTGAGCGCCTGTCAAGCGATACCTTTTTGGTGGATCTTGCCTCCGCCCCCGGCGGCGTGGATATCGGAGCCGCCAAGGAGCTTGGTGCCAACGTGCTGTGGGCCACCTCTCTGCCGGGAAAATACGCTCCGCAAAGTGCAGGGTATGCCATTGCCGATGTGG
Source organism: Oscillospiraceae bacterium (assembly GCA_015063655.1). Taxonomy (GTDB): domain Bacteria; phylum Bacillota; class Clostridia; order Oscillospirales; family CAG-272; genus HGM12713. Next base: position 2,340 of record SVTU01000048.1, on the reverse strand, counting down.
CGGATCGCTTGATAAGAGGGGAGGGCGTGCGATGATAGGCTTTGCCATGTGCGGCTCATACTGTACCCATGCAGAAGCGCTTCGTCAGCTTCGGTGCTTGATCGAGGCAGGGGAGAGTGTACTGCCCATTATGAGCGAGAACGTATATACTACGGATACCCGATTTGGCACGGCACGGGCGCTGTGCGAGCAGGTGGAGACACTATGCGGACGCCCCATCGTGCATACGGTGACGGGGGCTGAGCCGCTTGGCCCTATGACGCCGCTTGAGGCGCTTCTGATCTGCCCCTGCACGGGCAACACGCTTGCCTGCATGGCCAACGGGATCACCGACACGGCCGTCAAAATGGCGGCAAAGGCTCATCTGAGAACCGATCGCCCCTTGATTATTGCGCTGGCGACCAACGATGCGCTGTCCGCTAATCTGCCCAATATCGGCACGATGCTGTGCCGAAGGTCGGTCTACTTTGTGCCGATGCGGCAGGACGATCCCGAGGGCAAGCCGCATTCGCTTGTGGCTTGCTTTGACATGGTGCTTCCCACGCTGGCGGCGGCACGGAGGGGAGAGAGGATTCACAAGCTGTTTTTATAGAAGAACTAGGGAGTAGGGGCTGTCATATTTGGCAAGACCGAAAAAGTCCGTAAAAATAACAAAAAACCATCTCAGATACGCCTAAAGCGTAAATGAGACCGTTCTAAGGTAGAAATCCTTACGGATTTCAAAATATATCGGACTTTTTCTACCGCCGTTTCGGCGGCTCGACGTACCTTTGTACGCCTGTCGCCGCCGAGAACGACGCTTCTTGCTCAAATCTGCCTATCCCCTAAAGGGGCTGTCTCAAATGCAAATTTGAGACAGCCCCCTACGTTATGATTGCCCTGCGGGCAAGTTAGGCGTGATGAGATGCTTTGCATCGTGATGATTGGCTTGGCCAAGCTGTGGTTGAATTTCTGCGGAATGATCCCTTATTGATGGACGTAATATGGTTAAATGTTCGTCAGCATGCTCTCAACCACCGTATCAAAGGCATGGGAGAGGGCAAGACAGAGCGGGGAGAGGGGAGAGGCGGCGTAGGGGCGCAGGCGGGACAGGGCATGCGCAAAGCCCTCTCTGTCGGGCAGGACCTCGGGCCTTCGCACCGTTTGCAGAAGAGAGACGGTATCCCTGAGCCGTTCGGCAAGCTGAGGGTAGAGCCGTGCTTCCTCCTTGTGCGGAGCGGGGCTGTGACGGGCAGGGGCGCAGAGAACGGCCACGTAGGTCACACGGCGCAGGGCGTGGGCGCAGGCGGCGATGCTTTCTCGGTCGAGCGGTGGAAGAAAATCAAAAAACAGTGCCTGCTCGCACACAAAAAGCTCATGCTCGGCCTTGTCAAGCCATCCGTCAAGCGCACGGCGGTCGCACGGCCAGGCACAGCAGAGCGTGACGGCCTGCATCGCATACTCGCATAGGCGAGACAGTCCCTCAAAATAATCATACCGTTTCATACGTACTCCTCACATCAGTAAAAATGACAGAGCGTAGCCAAGCAGGAAGCAGCAGGGAAAGGTCAAGAGCCATGCCCCTGCGATCTCCATAATAACACGTCCGTCCATACGCTCCTGCCCTCGGCTTCCCACGCCCATCATGGCGCAGGCCTTGGCGTGTGTGGTACTGACGGGCATGCCCGCTATGGAGCAGACGGCAAGCACCACCGAGGTTGCCATATCGGCGGCCGAGCCGCCCACGGCGTCAAGCCTCACCATATCCACGCTGATTTTGCGGATAATGCGCCCACCGCCAAGCATGGTGCCAAGCGTGAGGGCTGAGGCACAGAGAAGGACGACGGAAAAGGGAATGGAAAAGCTATCCGCTAAGTGTCCGCTTTGCAAAAAGGTGACGCCCAGCATGAAAACACCCATAAATTTTTGCGAATCCTGCAGACCGTGCATCAACGCTCCCGATGCCGCCCCCAAGATCTGAGCCCGTCGAAAGGTGCGCATCATGCGCCGCCTTTCGTAGCTTTGGCAGAGTCGGCAAATAAGAGAATACAAAAGGCGTCCCAAGAGAATGGCGGGAAGCGTGGAGAGGAACAGCCCGCCCGCCACAAACAGCCACTCCTGCGCCTGCAGGGCGGAAAAGCTGTGACGGCAGGCAACGGCCGCCCCCGAGATGCCCGATATGAGGGCATGGCTCTCGCTTGTGGGAATGCCGAAGCGCAGAGCAGAGAGTGCCCATATCACCGTGGCACACAGACCCGCACACAGGCAGGCGAAGGCTGTTTTCGGCTCGTCTCCGAAATCGGCAATACGGTATAGGGTATTGGCAACACGGGAGCTTGTGAGGGCGGTGAGCAGCGTGCC